>NZ_JAMYPD010000033.1:0-57170 GCF_040320195.1 Mesorhizobium sp. M0768
CTGCTCATCTTCTTCCATCACAAGGTGTCCACCTATTTTGGTGGACACCTCATGCATCAGAGCACTCAACAGCAAAAGGTGCGGGGAAATTCGCGCTTACGGTCTTGGACTTAGGGTCACCTGAAAAGAAGGAGCGGCAGGTGGGCGCTAGCTCGTGGTCAACACCGCGCACGGTCCTCCATTCAAAACCGCCTTCGCCAGCGCATCACTGACGTCAGAGGTTGCGAAGGGATCGCTGCCTGGGGCGCTTGGCCTATTCGTCCCTCCAAACCACACGCCGCTCCCATCTGATCTCGACCAGGCGTCGGAAACGGATGGTCTCCAGTTCCTGCCCGACGGGGTGGAACAGCTCCGCTCGCATCGATTCCTTGCGGCCGCATCTTTCGCAACGGACCTTTGCCCGCACTTGGTCGATTGTGACGTTGCCAATCACCTCCCGCAATTCCAGCGGCTTATAGAAACGCTTGATGTTGCAGAGGCCACAGCTAAGGCGCGCAACCTGCCCCGCGTTGTGGGCATGCATCAACGTCCATGGCGCGCCTCTCGGCCATTTTTCGGGTTGTTCTGGCATCCCTAGAGATGAGGAACATATTCCTCTCGGGTCAAGAGGCCATTGACTCTGTCGTTCTCTTTTTGTTCACCAAGGGCAAAATGGAGACATGCAATGAAATCGATCACTGTCACTGCGGCCGAGCAGCCCGAAATCTACGCAATGATGAGGCGTGAACGGCCTGCCATACATCGCTCCGTCATCAAGATGGCAAAGCAAATGCGCGGCCTATCTGATGTCAGTCAGAAACAGGCGATCGCTGAACTTACGGCCACTTGGATTCTAGCGATCTACCCCGGACAGCTTGGAGCTGGCATTATCGCTTTCAGACGCGATGCGCGAACAGACCGATATCTATCTGCGGGAAAGCAAAAAGAAGCCCGCAGCACCGCACTGATGCATGCGCAGCCGAGGGCCCTCGCCGGCTAGGATCGACCGGGGGTGGCCTTATCGCGCTGCCCGATGACCTGTGCACGGGATACAGCCTCACGCTGGTCCACGAATTTTGCGAAGCGCGCGCGCTGGTCCTGATGACAAGGCAGGTGCAGGCGATATGGCCGGATCATAAATACGAGAACTGGCGGCTCTACTGCTTCGCCGATCAGGCGTCCGCACAGCTGTCCTTGACCACTTCGGAGGCATGATCTTCGATCCCAAGCGCGATCGGGAAAACGGCAACGCACGCGGCGTCTGGCGCCGGACGGGCGAATAAAAGAGAATTCTCGATCTCGGCCCGCTGAGCGTTCCCAAGGCCCTGCGCAATTAAGGCAACGACATGTGCAATCTTTATAACGTCACCACCAGCCAAGAGGCGATCCGCCAATGGACCGGGGCGTTGAGGGACATCCTGGGCAATCTTGCGCCGTCTATCGACATCTATCCCAACCAGTTCGGCCCGGTCGTTCGCAATGCGCAGGACGGGACGCGCGAGCTTGCCAAGCTGCGCTGGGGAATGCCGACGCCGCCGGAGCGCATAAGAGGCAACGCCGATTCCGGCACGACGAACATTCGCAACCCGCAATATGGCCACTGGCAGCAGTATGTCGGCATCGAGCACCGCTGCGTGGTGCCGGTGACGAGCTTTGCCGAGCCCAGCCCCACGGCTGGCGACAAGGATCCCGAGACGGGCATTCAGCGGAACTTCTGGTTCGCCCTCAACGAGGACCGGCCGCTGTGGACGCGCTGGCAAGGGGTCCGCAAGGTCAAGGAAGGCCCCGGCGATCATGAGCTTTATGCCTTCATGACCACGAAGCCAAACGCGTTAATCGAGCCGATCCACGAGAAGGCAATGCCGGTGATCCTGACCTCGCGAGAGGAAGCCGAGACTTGGCTGACAGCGCCATGGTCGGAACGGCTGCAGCGGCCGGCGGCCGACGACGCTCTCGCCATCGTCGAAAAACCCGCCACCCAGATCAAAATCCCGCAGCAGGGGCCGGCACAAGGGTGGCTGCTCTAACGGCTTGCCGATAACCGACAACAGGTCATTCGCGTTCCCAGCGCCATACAACCCGTCACGCGTCCGGGTATTTTTCCCTCTCGCGATGGTCGATGGGACGTGCTTTACAACGGTCATGACCCTTTTTACGCGATTCATCCTCCTTGCCGCCGGCGCGGCGTGTCTGCCTTCGGCGGCTTACGCGGAGCTGCTCAATAGTGTGAGGATTGAAGAGCCGACATGTCAGCCCATCACTACGGCTAATGAAGCGCTCGCCAAGATACCCATTTTTCAGACGACGTGGGACCTCGTGAGCAAGAGTGATAAACGCGTGGTCATGCATATAGACTCTATCTACTCAGACGGCACCCTATACCAGCGGACGGCGCCTTACGCGTCTTGGCACGGCAAGCCGGATGATCTTGTCAACCCACGGCATTCGGGTTGTCACCGGTTGCGCGAAGAGGTGCTGGATGGTGTCAACACCGTGGTCATCTCCTATTGGAAGCACAACCCCGATTTTGATCCGCGATGGTATCGTTGCAATATCTGGCTCCGAATCCCGGAATACAGGAACGAGAAGATGGACTGCTCCAGCGTTTATTTCTCCGAGGCTGTCGAGATAAAAGTCCGCTGGTTCTACCGGACCGACATCAAGCTGCCAGTGACACGACCGGAGTGATCGCCCGATGCGGCTATGTAATCTTCGCGTCTGGGACAAACACCTCGCGATTGCTGCCGCTCTTTAGGAGAGGTCGTCGTGCGTGGGTCAGAATGGGCTGTCCAAGTGAACGCGCCTGGCCGGACCCCCCTGGGCGGCTCGACCCAGCGGCTCCGAACATGCAAAGTGAACGTCCTGGGGCTGGAACGGCGTCGCGCAACCTGCCTGGAAATATGAACCCACAAATGCTTTTTTGAGGACGCATGACCCGCGATTGGAGAATGACAACTGCAATAGCTTGTTCTGTAGCTGCTCTGCTGCCGGCCTCTCCTTCGAATGCCAAAATGAAGTCACCCGATGGCATAACGCCGGGTATCGAGCGTCCGAAGAACGGCGATAGCGTTAGCTGGACCAGCACCGTCCACACAGGGAACGTCCTCGATACTTATCAGACAACGCACATGAATGCGGCTTGCAAATTCTTCGGATACCCAAAAGTCTTGCTGTCCATCCCACCCAAACAAGGGACTTTTACGTTCACTAAAGCACCTGCGTTGCCAAATGTTTCAAAAGACAGCAAATGTTATAATCTAAAGATACCGCACGTTCTTGGACACTACCTTCCTAACCCGGGGTTTGTTGGGGTGGACAGGGTAAAGATACGCTCTTCATTGATCGGCGGCGGGTTCGCCTACGTCACCATAATCATAAAAGTCGTAAAGTAAACCTGATGGGAATTTACTTTGCTTAGATAGTTTTACATTCTCGTTTGGTTTACGGTGCTGATTATTCTATGCTACCGGTGTGTTGTGAGATTTATCCTTTTCTTTTACCGCGAAGGATGGAATTCGGCCGCGACAATCCGATAGTCCATCACATAGTAACCGCTTTTATTTCACTATTGCTGTTTGGGTTGGTCTTTTAACGTAGGAGTTCGGTTATTTTTCTGTTTGGCCCACCCGGTGGCGATATCGAGTGCCAGTTGGCAAATGGACTTTCAGGCGATCGTCGAGCGCATGATCGAGCCGATTGGACGCGCGGCGAGATTATGCGCTCGCTGAGGTGGCTGATCGCTGCCGACAACATGACCCAGAAGGAAAACGCCAAGGTCGACACCGATCTGGCGATTGCAAGGGCAATGATGAGGGCGGGCCGGCCTCTCTAGCGCAAGGAAGCCGCGTCAACACTCTACACCACGATTGCCGGCTGCCCGTCGTCACGGCGCATATGCGACGTTCGTTAGCCGCCGATCGCGTTCCTATCCACGACAATCGCGTGGTAGTATAGTCGCTTGATTTGGCGAAAGTTTTTGTCGTCAAACTCACCGGGAAACCGGGGAGGTGGTCATGAGAATTATTATCACTCTAGCATGTGTCGCCTTGCTTACAGGTTGCGCAACGGCAGGCCCCCCAGGCCCCCAAGGGCCGGTCGGTCCACAAGGTCTGCCCGGTAAGCAGGGACCAAAAGGTGCAATGGGGGCTGCGGGTCCAGCGGGGAAGGACGGCATAAGCGGTTGGGAAATCACCCAATATGCAAGTGCGAGTGATACAAGCCCAGATAAGTCGGCACAGGCTTGGTGTCCCAAGCCAAAAGTCGTCATAGGTGGCGGTGCCAGCGCGTCAAATTCAAATGCTCTAATTTCTAGGAGCTTGCCGGTTACTTCCCCATCTCAAGGGTGGGTAGCACAAGCGCATGTAGCCGCTACGCGGCCAACAACTTGGACGCTGACAGCATATGCCATTTGCGCGCTTGTCAAATAGTCCACGCTTGGCTGGCCGGTGACCTTGGTTGTCGCACCTCTGAGAGACCGTTTGAAAACGGGGTGGCGGTTTGAGGCGGTCCATGCTTCAAGCTTCTGATGTGGACAGCAGCGACTCGGGCCCGGGTGGCCGCCATCGAGAAGAAGAGTAGTAACGCGGTCATACCCACATGTAGACATGCCTCAATCAGAAACCCTACCGCCCAAGGTCACGATGCTGTCCGGCCGGTGGCTATCACGGCTCGCAGAATTATAGACATCTCGACACGACCGCACGTCCACATGTCATCATCTATCGGTGTTGGGGACACCTCAAGCGTCCGTTGTTAGACTAGGCGACACCTTGTAGATTGGAACGACGCCTTGGAGATTGGAAACATGGCGCTCAAGCGGATGGACAACGTAGGAATCGTCGTCGAAGACCTCGGAGGGACGATTGATTTCTTTCGCGAACTCGGCCTAGAGCTCGAAGGGCGGGCCACGATCGAAGGAGAATGGGCCGGACGTGTCACTGGACTGGGCGATCAGCGTGTCGAGATTGCCATGATGCGCACACCGGACGGCCACAGCCGGCTCGAGCTCTCCCGCTTCCTCACGCCGCCTGTCGTCGCAGATCACCGGAACGCCCCGGTCAACGCCCTAGGCTACCTCCGCGTCATGTTCGCCGTGGACGACATCGACGAGACGCTTGAAAGGCTCCGCACGCGCGGCGCGCAGCTCGTAGGCGAAGTAGTCCAGTATAAAGACGCGTGTCGGCTCTGCTACATTCGTGGGCCTGAAGGGCTTCTCATCGGACTCGCCCAAGAACTCAGCTGAGCGCAATACGAAGACAAACCCGCCTGTTCGAGGTCCATCCCTCCACGGTCGGCCGCGTTCTCGCTAAGCACGATTAGGTCGTCAACCCGGGCCGGGGCGCCCGCGAAAGCCGCCGTCAGCAGCCTAAGATACAAACGGCGTTCTAGTCTTTGTCCCAGAAATCCTGCAGCGTGGCGTGCCGAAGATCTTCCTCGCCCTTTAGATGCTTCACGCGGACTTTGATCCCCTGTTTCACCCACTGCTTTGCCGGCCTCTTCATGCCCTTGGGCGCCGGCCCGGCGTGTTCCTGCACTCGCTTCCAAAGCCGCTCCCGCATCTCGCGATTGACGCTGACGAAGGCACTGCCGACATACTTCCGGGTGCCCGGCTCGCCCATGAGCGCAAATGCGGGCTTGCCTCTCTCGCGCTCGAGCCAAGCAGTTCGAACTCGCTTTCCGTCAGAGCCTTAACCTTGAGCCAGTTCGTCGATCGGCCGCTACGATATTTGCTGTCGCGGCGCTTAGACACCATGCCCTCGAGCCCCGCTTGCTCAATGAGGTGGAAAACTGCCTTCGCCGTTCCCGGCAGCGCTTCGCTGAATTGAATACGGCTACCGGGTTCGATCAGACTGGCCAGGATCTCACGCCGGTCCTCTAGCGCCATGTCACGAAGATCATGGCCGTTCAAATGGAGGAGATCGAAGGCGACGAAATAGAGGTCGTGCTGTCGGCGGGTGATCGCCTTCCGCAGTTCTGAAAAATCCGACAGGCCAGCCTCGTTAAGGACAATGATCTCGCCGTCGATGATCGCGCTTTCGATATTCAAGGCATTGGCGGCCTCAACCAGGTCACGGTATTTCTTCGTCCAGTCGAGCCCGTTGCGGGTAAAGATGCGCACGCCGCCGGCATCGATGACAATCTGCGAGCGATACCCATCGAACTTGACCTCGTGAAAAGTTGTCCCCCTCGGGCGGCTTCTCCACCAAGGTCGGCAGCAACGGATCAATGAACTCCAGCCGGTCTGTGCCAGCACCTGCCCGCCTACGCATGGAACCTAGTCTAGGTCACAGGTGCATATTAGCCATAGTGAACGTAACGAGCTCTAAAGGACATGCGATATGGCAGACGACAAAAGCAAACGCGACTTCCGCGACCGCAACAAGGATCGGCGGACGATGATTATGAGGTGAACTTTTTCGCTCTGCATAACAACATCACGCCGGAGCAGGTGCGCGAGCTGTCCACAGGCACGGCAACGATCGGGCAACCCTGACCGAGGCGGCGGAGGCATTGCCGGCACAATGATGACAAAACTCTCAGACCTGGGGCCGCCGATCGCCGGCACGCGACACGGTGAGCCCGTGAATCATGAGGGGGACATTTCTATTCCTGCCCGACCTGCGGCCAGGCAGTCGATCGGCGCGATCTTCGACAGGTCATTTGGCACGAGCAACCTGGTCACACTCGACTGGAGTTCGATTCATGAGAGCCGGCGCGGAGGGAGATCGAGGGTGCGGTGCCGGCCGTCTATCGTCCCAGCGGCTGTTTGGAAGTCGAAACAAGTTCTGCTTCGTCCACCACTCCGGCCATGTAATTTGCAATGATACGGGACGCGAGCACTTCACGCTGATGCGCAGATTGGCCGTCAACTTTCAACTGATCGAAGACGCGGCCCAGCAGCGCCAGATCCGAGGGAATTGAAGGCACCGGATTGCTCAGCTTTTCGACGAATCGGCATGACACCCCTTCGCTGCAGGCTCCGTCGAGCACAATCGAAATAGTTGGGCGCTATTGCAAGGTCCAGGGTGGACACTCCGGCAGCAAAAGTCTCGCGACTGAAAACAAGTGCTCAAGACAAAACCCGCCGCGCTCCGAAGCGCGACGGGTCGATCGAGCGTTGCACCAAGCACGGGGGCGTGGGCTATGGTCGGACTGTGCCCGGTGCCGCGGATCGTGAGAAACGATACGCGCAGTGCCAGTTTGCGCCCACCTACCGCCAGTTGGGACGAGTTTCCGTAGCCGGTTGAGGCGTGACGATAATCGCGAATGTTCGCTTTTTACATGCCGTTGACTCACCCAGCCTAACGGCCGTTAATATTGATCCATTGACTGCCACAATAGCGGCTTTCAAAAGCTTGGGGGTTTTCAAAATGCCGTTCAAACGAGCCGGTCTATACCCTTCCGATCTCGATCTTTGCCAACGGATATTCGACCAGATATGCAGCGACGAGCATATCGCCCGCTCATCCTTGGACGCCGAGCACCTAGCCCTGGAAATTTTGGTAGCCTTGCAGGAGGCTGACGCGGATGAGCCTGAGCTGCTTGAACTCGTCAGATCGAAGCGGCGGGTTGCTCGTCATCTCAGAAATCCTGCAGAGAGGCATGGCGGACGTCTTCCCCGCCCCTGAGAAGATGCTTCAGTGGGACGTTGATTCCCGCGCCTTGACCCACAGCGTTGCCGGCCGCTTTGCTGGCTCGCGCGTCCTGTCGGCCGTCTGGAACCTGCGCCAAACTCGTCAGTTCTGGAGAATGCCAAAGCACCGCGTGGCAACGATCCTGACTTCTATCGGGACCCTGACATCCCGGCCGGCGGCTTTTCTCGTGTTGCTGGCCTATGCGGCGCTTTGGATGATCTTCGACCGCTCGAGTTTAGAATGACATGGCGTTGCCACTCTGGGGACTTGGGCCATGACGCTGTTCATCCAGCGCGGCCGAGCATCGCGATACTCAGGCTCTGCACGCCAAGACGGACGAACTGCTTCGCGCAGTCGGCGATGCTGACAACGAGACGGCGAAAATCGACAAGAAAGAACCGGAGGAAATTGAGGCGCAACGGGAGCGAAACGGGAATGAGATTGAGGCAAGTCTTCACTGAGAGCCACTCTATTCCCGGCAGCATGTCCCCATGTCGCGAGCCCTGATTGTCGTTGGTCTCATCATAATTGCCGTGGGCTTACTGTGGCCTTGGTTGTCGCGGACCGGTCTCGGCAGACTGCCTGGTGATTTCGTGATCGAACGTGAGAACTTCACGTTTTATGCTCCGATCGGCAGCGGGATTCTGCTCAGCATTGTTCTCTCGTTTGTTCTGTGGCTACTCAGCCGGTAGGGAGGACGGCGAGCCCGCGTCTTCCGACGGAACGGCAGACGCGGCCGGATCGGAGCCCCGATGGACTTGCTGCGTGCGCCGAACCTTCCCTGTGCGCCGCTGTTCCGCTGCGCATATAAAAAGCCCGCCGCACATGTGATGCGGCGGGCCGGTCAAGCGCTGTTGCAGCTAGCGGGGGACTCGGGTGGGCGGGCTTGGCTAGGTGCGCGCGAGCCGTAGGGAAGCTTAAGCGGATGAACTTCAACGAGTGTTCCAGGCCGGCCGCTCGTCGTGCTGAGAGCCAATCAACGCGATTAGACGGTCGCGCTTCTCAAAGACTCAGTGCGGCGCGCCACCGGCAAGGAGGTGCCGATAGCCATTCGTCGCGATCCAGCGGGCACGCGTCAGATGCGTCTCCCAAGCCCGGAATGCGCGCTGCGGTTCCTTCTCAGGATCGATGTGCAGGACGATCCTAGCAACTTCGCGCCAGTCTGCATCTTCAGCCGCCGCGTCGAGCAGGCGGATGTAAGTAACCAGACGCTCTTCGTCGTATCCCGTCAGGACCGAAGAAGTCGGGGCCTCGTCGGCGATATCCGGATCACGGAGAGGTGGGCGCATGCCATTTTATAACCCGAGTGCGTGGCGGACGCAAAAGCCCGCCACACCTGTGGCACAACGGCGACATTGGGCAGACGCCGAGCGGCCGCTGTGATCGAGTCTCGGAAAATGCGCGACCGTCAATACCAAGTTCTTGGGATGGAATTTCACCGCAAGATGGGCAAGCTCTTGGCCAGGAGTAATCGCGATGACAGTCCTTGCCTATAGCCTTGCCGCCGGCGTCAAGGGATCTTGGAGGGTCGTCTGCGTGCCTGAAGATCTGCATTTGTATGTGGAATTCAGTCCGCCCGAGGCCGATTCAGATCCACTCGATTGGTCGAGCGTTGATGACTTCCTTGCATGGCGACCGAGAGGTGCGCTCCACAAGCGAGCGCGCGACAGGTTGGTTTCGCTCATTTCCGATGCGCTGCTAGAGCGCTAAAGCGAAAGCTCCGCCGGCTGCAGCCAGCGGGAAGACTGCCCGAAGCCGAAGCGAGCTCCTGGAGGTGAAAAGCCGCCAACGGGCATTACAGGCCCAACTTCTCCCGGAGTGCATCAATGCGTTTAGAAGCTTCCGCCTTGCTGAGGCCGTCAGCGTAGGCATCAGGGTCATCGGCCTGTTCGGCCAGAGTTTTCAAATACGAAGCTTGGGCGGGGGTCGTTGGATCATCTCCGCTGACCCAATCTTCCGGGTCTTTTTCGACGTTTGCCCATGCCTCGGTTTTTGGCTTGTTGCGGTCACTCACAGTGCATCTCCCTTGATGACTAGCACAATGAGACTGATCACGATTTGTTCCGGGGAAGGAAGGGCGATTATGCATTTCACCGACCCGCCTTGGCAGCTGCGACAAATCATGATTCGTTGGCGTGGCCTTGGGGGAGCACACATGATCCGCATTGCCATTGTCATTGCGATTGCCATCAGCGCAGCGGCATGCGTCAATCAGTCGAACGTTCCGTATGATACGAGTAAAAAGACCTGTAGAATGGTTGCTAATGGATGGACAGGTTACAAAAGAGAAGTTTGCATCCCTGACACTCCAAATAAATCATGCATGCTCTATTACAATCGGTATACAGGTGCGGAAAGTATATTGTGTGGCCCGCTAACTCTTAAAGCAACCACTGCCGAAGGCCGTGCCAGGCAGCTTGCAGGCAGCAAATACCCTTAGTTCGCCGGCCCAGACCCGTTCTGCCCAGCGCTGCCCAGCTGCCGGGGAATGGTGGCTCCTTCATAAGTGGAGGAAGAGCGCCCGACCCGAAAGAAGCGAGCTTTCCTCGGAGGCGCTAAGGTTTAGGGCTGCGAGTGGACTGGTTCGTCAACCTTTAGCGGTCGAAATGGGCTTTGCAACGTGAATGCGTCCGGCAGAATTCCCTCTTCGATCTGTTTCCAGGTGACCGGAGCAGCTATCGGAAAGCCTGGACGAGCCCGTGGCGAATAGGCACCGACTGCCGTGTTCCCGCGCCCATTGCGGAGATAATCGAGGAAGATGCGCCCAGAGCGGGCGGAAGGCGCGGCCGAGATGAGGTAGCGATCGGGGTGCTTGCTGACCAGTTGCTGCGTCAGCCTGCGGGCATACTGCCGAGCGGCGTCGTGGGTGATCACAGCTTTCAGCGGCGCCATCACATGCAGGCCCTTGCCGCCGGTCACCTTCGGCCAGCTATCGAGTCCTTCCGAACGCAGCATGTCCCGGACCTTCAGAGCCGTCTCGACGATCATCTCCCATTTGACCCCCTCGCCAGGATCCAGGTCGATGACAACCCGGTCGGCATGCTCGATATCATCGACGGTGGTGTTCCAGGGATGCAACTCGACAGCGCCTATTCCACCAAGCCAAGCAGGCCATCAAGATCATCGACCCACAGCCTCACGCCTTCTCCACCCTCGCGCTTCTGAACACGCAGTTGTTGCACGGTATCCGGAATGTCGGGCAATCTGCCCTTGTGATAAAAGGTGACCCCGTGCGAGTGGCGAACCAGCTTGAGCGGGCGCCGGCCGAGGTGGACAAGCGCCTTTTTCGCCACCTTCGTCCAATAGCTCATCAGAGCCTCTTTCGACGGCACCAAGGCGTCGGGCAGCAGTTGTAGAATGTTCTCGCGCGGGAGGCCGCAACTTTCATTGGACGGCGGCGTCTTGCGGATCAATGACGCGCCGGCCGCTCCCTGACCAGCCTGTTTACGGCAATTCTTATCCCGAACGATCTTTGCCCTTGTGAAATTCGTGAGAAGCTTCTTCTCGAGGACCCAACGGCCGAAGTCGACGTCGCGATCGTCCTTGCGGCCGATATGTCGGGCTCCATCAACCAGATAGAGGCCACGCTACAACGCGAGAGCTATGCGGCTGCTTTGGAATCACCGACCGTGTTGAAGTGATCAAAGAGGGTATGCACGGCAAGATCGCTGTCACTTTTGTCGAATGGTCGAGCCGCGGCTCCTTAAAAACGCGGGTGGATTGGACCGTTCTCTCTGAGGCGAATGATGCGTCGGTTTTCGCGGAAGCAATTCGGAAAAGGTCGGAAGGCCAACACCGTGACCCCCACGGTGCGAAAACATCGATCTCATACGCCATTGATGTGTCTGTTGATGCCTTTGACAAACTTCCTGTCCCGACGTTGCGCAGGGTCATCGATATCTCAGGCGACGGAACAAACAATGACGGATCTTCACTTGAAGAAAGCCGCCTGAGAGCGCTTCAGAAGGCCATCGTAATCAACGGTCTCCCGATAGGCGCGGAAGTGGAAAATGGCGAGACAACCGCGGAATATTATGAGCGGCACGTTATCGGGGGAGCAGGCTCGTTTATCATTCCAGCCGACAGCTCGGCTGATTTCAATGGGCCATAATAAACAAGCTAATTCGAGAAGTAAGTTCCATCTCCGGAGAGACACGGTCTTAGAACGATCGCGCTGTTATAGCCCTCAATCCGGGGCTCTCATCCAGCCAATTTCCTGATTTCTGCTTGGGCTTATCCACCCACCCCACGAATGTGCCGCCTCCGCAATCGCGCGTCAACGCACAGGTAACGGCGAGATGAATCCGTGAACTCAGTGCCGGGTCTCGCGATCTTTGATTTTGAGCCAGACACCGCCCCTGGGGCGTAAATTAATCGACGGGAACGGCGTCACCTTATGACCCGACTGCCACTCAGCCGAGAAGCGTTGCGCCATCGTCGCCAAGATCAGAACTGCTTCCATCATAGCGAAACGCTGCCCAATGCAGATACGCGGTCCGCCGCCGAAAGGCATATAGGCGAAGCGCGGCAACTCGTGTGCGAGATTGCCCATCCAACGCTCTGGCCGGAACGTTTCTGGCTGCGCGAAATAGCGGGGGTCGCGATGCAATACCCACGGGCTGATGAAGATGGTTACTCCGGCGGGGAAGGCGTAGCCACCAAGTTTGAAGGTCCCGATCGATTCGCGGCCTATGATCCAAGCAGGCGGGTAGATACGCATCGATTCCAACGCGACGCTTTCCGTGTATTTCAGGCGTGGGATATCGTGGGTCGTCGGCAGCCGGTCGCCGAGCACGTCAGCGATTTCAGCCCCCATTCGAGCTTGAATCTCCGGCCGCTGGCCGAGCAGAAACCAGGTCCATGAAAGTGCGAGCGCCGTGGTGTCGTGCCCTGCAAGAAGGAGCGTAATCGCCTCGTCTCGAAGCAGGGCATCTGACATCGGTTTCCCCATCTCGTCACGCGCTTCCATAAGACGGGACAGAACGTCATATCGCCCTTCCAAACCGCTCAAACGACGCTCGGCTATGATTGATGAAACGAACCTTTCGAGCGTTCGGATCGCTCGCCTATACCTGAGATGGCCGGGCAACGGCACTGCGTCAGGAATAAGGATCGGCCGTTTGAAGCGCGATTCCATCTCGATAACGAGATCGTTTGCCGCATGATCAATGTCGGCAATGTCCCACTCAGCTTCGGAATCGAACAGCGTTTTCGCGGCGATCCGCAACGTTAACTCCATCATCTCGGGATGGATGTTCAGGACCTGATCATTGGTCCAGCGATCGAGCATCTGGTGAGTCAGCGACACTATCGCCGTGTCATAGGCAAGGAGCTGTTGGCCGGCAAAAGCCGGGGCCGCCAACCGGCGCTGGCGTCGCCATGATTCACCTTCGTTGGTCAGCAGGCCATTCCCAAACAGCGCCTTTATATGGCGCAACGCGAGCCGATGTTTGATATAATTGTCATGATCTTTGACGAGGATTGTCTCGATAGCTTCCACATCGCTGACCAGAAGAGCGGGCCATCCGGCAAGATTGAGCCAAACGAGATCGCCATATCGACGTGCGGTTTCAGTGATGAAACCGAGTTCGTCTCTGCCGAAAGCGACCAGACTTCCGAGGAAAGGCAAGCCTTTCGGCCCGGGCGGTCGATGCGAACGGGAAGATCTAACGCGGCTCTGGAGAGGGCTGGAGAGGACCATGCGATCCGCCTAACTTTTCAATAGTCGAAGCCCTTTACCGGAAGCATGTGCCTACCGTCCTGAAAGGTCAAATCAAGAAAGGCCGGTGTGTCTACAAGCCCGGCGGTCTGGCCCGGTGGTGAAGAACGGGCTGGTCAGGCCTTCGACCTCGGTCGAAATGGACTTTCTAAGTTGAACGCATCCGGAGAAATCTTCGGTGACGAAGCCAGAGTGGTATGATGGACAGAGAGTTAGAATGACCTAGGCGGCACGTATAGGCAGATTGTGCTGTCGGGGCCAGGTTGCACTTCACGATGCCGGTTTGCCGTTGCTTTTTGGGTATGGCACCAATGGAAACGCATGTCGTGTGATCGACGCACCCTGTTGTCCGCGTAAGGCAGCAACTCACCGGAGGGCATTTTGAAGCCCTTCCTTGTTTCGCGCACCGCTCCATCTGGGATCGGCTCACAATGCTCATCTTGGCAGCACTGCTTTTCATACCAGATGTCATGGGCCGATGCCGGCGGCATCCCGAAAGTGCAGGCGGCGGCTAAGATAGTGCCCAACCCGAGGGCGCTGCCGTCCCTTCTCAATAGCCGGATCATTAACTACATTAGGCTTATCTTATATAACGGCGCAAGCAGAGCTGCAGCTGTGGGCGGCGCGTTGGCCTCTGCTCTTCGCCACGGGGAACAGCGGGTGCAAGATTAAAGACAACATCCAGCCGAAGGCGAGCGCATCTATCGCCGGCCAGGGCAGAAATTCTACGACGCGACCCGGATTTCGGAATCAAAAGGCGAACGGTGGTTTTGCTCAGAAGCAGATGCCCGTTCGGCGGGGTGGCGACGATCGAAGCGATGGCAATCTGAGGCAGGGGAGGCCGGTTTGCGTAAGTCCATGGTCGTTTGAGCGATATGCGAAGGGCGTGAGGCGTGGGGAACTATGAAGCAATCAGTGATTACCCTGGTGACGGCGCTGTCAGTGTTGTCCGTGAGTAGCTCGCCGTTACGCGGGGAACACACGAACGAACCGCGGAACGTTGTTCCGAGCACGGGGACTCAATTCTCGCGAATGACGACCTGGCCGACGGTGCTCGCGCAGAGTTGGTCTTGCCAGCCGCGGTTCACGTGTTCGCAAATCAGCTCTTGCGATGAGGCACGGTGGTATCTTGAGAATTGCCCTTGGGGCGGCAAGCTCGATCGGGACAGCGACGGGATCCCGTGTGAGTCGGTGTGCTGATGTTACTGCGCTCAGGAATGTGAACCAACGAATTTGGAGTCGTTCAATGCGTTCCGTTGGCTTTCTCGTCGGTGTCGCGATGGTATGGTTGCCGGGCATTGCTCGAAGCGAACGCTTTTTTCATATGAGTATGGCGATCACGCTTGGGGCCAGGGCAAGAACGGTGCGGGTGGTGCTCTTCGCCATGGGCGGCTTCGCTTAGTAGCTCTTGCCGCTGCGAAGACACTTTGCAACGCCCGCGATAACACCGCTCGCATCTGCTCGCATCCTGCCCCTTCGGTCACCTAATGATATCCACTGGGATTGGCAGCGAGAAAATTACGTCGGCACCGGCATGGCATTTGTCGTGCGCAAGGCGGTGATGGGCCGGACTAGGTTTTAGGCGCGCCACAGCGCCCTTTGAGAATAGCGATCTCGGTTTCGTGGTCGCCTCCTGACATAGAGGAGACGGGCACGCCTATTAGAAATACGCCCAAGGCGTCGCCGCTCACAGCCTTGTTTTGCTGATTTGATACGATGGCCAAACGCTCTCGGTCCGCCTGTGTGCAAGGGCCGGCATTCGGAACACCTGCGATCTTGTCAGGGGGCGTGGCACACCCTGCCACGCCAGCGAACATTGACGCCAACAAAACAAATCGCTTCACGTTTCCATTCCCCATTTATTGCTTGCCCAGCGGCAACATCGCCTAGACTAGTGCAACAATGCAAGCAAGCGCCGACGGCCCGTTCCCAAACTAATTCTTAGATGATATTGCGCTTACATTAGCTTGCGTGCATGTTTGTTAGCCGACACTTATTGGGATCGGCGCGCAAAGCAGGACGCCCTATGGGGTTACGCCCAGGGCGCGCAGTGCCTTGCTTGCCGCGACGTATTCGATGAAATCGCGGGGGCAGTCGCGCACGGTTAGCCGGTAAAGTCGCAAGGCCCTGTCGGTATGGCCCTTGAACTGGTGGAACTCCGCGGCGTAGAAATTGGCCTCACATAGATTTCCGCGTTTCCTGCTCGGGACGGGATCGTCGGCCGCGGCCAGTGCTTCTTCGGGCGTCTCCTCGCCAAGGAACATACGAACCAGCGGGGCAGGCCATCTGGTCATGTCCAACTTGCTGGCCATCTGGCGCAAATGGCTGGCACCCCCGCCACGCCGCTCGGCCAGATCCGCCCAGATGGCATAATAGGCATTGCCAGGTGCAAGTGCTGCCGCTGTGGCAAGATCCGCTTGCGCCTTGGCCGGTTTGCGATCGTAGAAGTAGTAGATTCCCCTGCTTCCATAAGGGTTGACATAGGTCGGATCGAGTGTGATCGCATGGCTATAATCGGCGACGGCGCGCTCTGCATCACCCTTTGCGCCCCATGAAATGGCCCGGTTATTGTAAGCGTAGGGGTGTTGGGGATTGAGGCTGATCGTCTCGTCGAAATCGGCGATGGCGCGGTCGAATTCGCCCATCCTGTTGAAAACGAAGCCGCGGTTGTTGTAGGCCTCCAGATATTTCGGATCGAGCTCGATGGCGTGGCTGTAGTCGGCGATGGCGCGAGTGTCGTAGCCCTTGTGAGCCCAAGCGAGACCGCGATTATAGATGGCCATGGCTTTTTCCGGATCGAGCTCGATCGCCCGGTCGAAGTCGCTGATGGCGCTGTCGTTCTCGCCCTTATCGAGCCAAAGCAGTCCGCGCTCGTTGTAGGCATCGGTGTCGTTCGGATCGAGGGCGATGGCGTTGTCGTAGTCCGCCATGGCCAGGTCATTGTCGCCGCTCTCAGCCCAGGCGATCGCCCGGCTGTGGTAAGCGTTGGCGCGACTCTCCGGGCTTCGCGCCCCGTCCTCGATGATCCGCGTGCAGGCGGCGATCCGCTGTGAGCCTGCAGCGGCGCCTCCGCAATCGTCAGTATCCTCAGCCAAGGTCGGGGCGGCGAGCGCAAGCAGCACAACAAGACCGACGAGCACCCGTTGTCCCGCTTGAACTGAACGTTCGATTGGCCGCCTTTCAAGCATCATATCAGCAGGTTTCCGATCACAATTGCGGGTTATTGGTCTCTCGCCAATTTGACCAAACAAATTCTAGTTCTGCGCAAGGCATCGCCGAAGAAAATGGTGGGTAAATATTGAATTGAGCTGATCGCGAGGTGTGGGCTTGCTGGCGCTCGAGGCCGCGCTCCAAAGGAGGCTAGGTCGTAAACTCATAAATGCGGAATGACCAAGATGGGTGAAATGGGAAGCTGTCCTTAAAGGTTGCGGAGGTTCAGCCGGGGATAGGGGTGCGGAAGCCGTGAGTGTCGCAAAGCTTTTTGGCCCTGCCATCGACTTTGGAGTCATTATCAATTTCTTCGACTTCGACAGCCCCATCTGTCTTATGCGCAAAGAAGAGAATGGAGGTCGACACGCTGCCACCATCCGTAAGCCCACAAAGGTAGACACTCCCACTTTCTCCTATGCGAGCCATCGCGATCCACACTGTTGGTTCCGTCGAGATGGCAAGGTGCTTCCGGATTGCAAGCTTCAAGGGAGCTACATCGCTAAGCGTGATGTCGTGGGGAAAGGTTTTCTCGGTGGCATCTTGAGCTAATGCCGAACTAGTCCACGCTCCGACGACAATCCATGAAAGAAGAATCAAACCTCGCGTCATCCGAACTCCACCGGTGCAAGTTACTTTTGTGATTAGGATGATTGCGAAGGGAAGGTATACAAGTCGGAAAGCGTCCGCAATGGGTCGGTGAGACCACATGGCACGCGATGCTCCCAGTGAAACTCTGGCAAGAAGTAGATCGCTTAGGGCACTTAGCTAGGTCTCGATACCCTGCTAACTGTCGTCTACGTGCCGAGTCAGTCCTGGTGGGGTATCAAAATGAAAGAGCGTAACTCGGCGATCCTGCATCGGCTCAGTTCCATCGCAAAGAAACAGGCACTGAGCACCACGACACGGCGCTGGACCACAGGTGGGTTGCTCGTCGGGTTCGTGGCTGTGTTTTTCATCCCGGCCATGGGTTTGGCAGTAGCTGGCACTGCGGTCGCAATTTGGGGCTGGGTGGCTGGAGGCGTCGTGGCTATTGGAGGCTTGATCGGGAACGCCTTGGGAGCGAATAAACAGAATCGAACGCTTCATAAGGAAAAGGCCAAATAGGTCTATGGCGCAATGCCCGGCAAGGTGCTTGGCTGGTCACTTTACGGTCCGTCACAATGTTACAAAACGTCTTGTAAGTTGTTGATTTTATTATAGTCAGTCAGAGTTCAATCCTCTCTCACAGCGCCGTATAGCCCTTGAAATGCTGGTTACGAGGGCACTGTATTACGAACCATCTCGCGAGAGCCCTGATCTGCGATTCTATGCAAGATCCTGCCTGAGGCCTCCCACGTGGCAGGGCGCCGTCTTCTGCGGGTCGAGCTTTTTTTCTCAAACCTCAGTTACCGGAGACGAAAGCGCTATAACGTCAGCAGAAGGAGCAATCTGTCATGACGATCATTACTTGCGAGCTTATACACGCCCTGCCGCCATCGGACCGCCGCGTTTTTGGTCGTCTCGAAGCCGCCAGCTACGTGGGTGCCAGCGTCGGCTATTTCGACAAGCTGGTCCGTGCCGGCATCATGCCGCAGCCGTTGCCGCTTCCTGGCGTCAAGCGTTGGGATGTCCGCGCGCTCGACAAAGCGCTTGACGGCTTAAGCGGGATTTCCGAGTCTGAAGTTTCCGACAACGAGTGGGATCGGCTGGTCCAATGAAGCGTAAGCTGCCGAAGCACGTCAAAGCCTTCATTGATCGAACCGGCCGGCCGCGGCACTACTTCAGACATACGAACACCATGTTGCCAGGTCTTCCATACTCGACAGAGTTTATGGACGCTTACAGCGCGGCATTGAAGGCGTGGGAAGCGGGAAGGGCGGCGCCAACGACCATGATCGGTGCCAATCGGATACAGCCGGGCACAATTGCGGCATTGATCCTCTCCTACTACGGCAGCGCAGATTTCAGAAATCTAGCAAAGGCGAGCCAGAAGACATATCGCAACGCACTAGAGCGCCTCCGTGTTGACTATGGCACTGGCTCGGTCGTCAAGCTCGAGCGCAAGCACGTCCTCAAGATGATGGACAAGAAGGGTGAGCACCCGGGCGCCGCCAACGAGCTGCTGAAGATGATGAAGCTCCTGATGGGGCGCGCCATCGATATGGGGATGCGCAAGGAGGATCCGACGCTGCGGATACGGCGCGTGAAAATCAAGTCAGGTGGATTCATCACCTGGGAGGAGGAGGACATCACTGCGTTCTATGAGGCGCATCAAGAAGGCACTCGTGCCCGACTAGCCCTCGACGTTTTGCTGTTCACGGGTCAGCGACGCTCGGATGTGATCGGCATGGGTCGGCAGCACGTCCGGAACGACGTCCTGTCAATTCGGCAGCAAAAAGACAGGCACGGCTGTCTCGATACCGCTTCATCCATATCTCAAAGGCATCCTCGATGCCCGACCTTATGACAACCTCACCTATCTCCTGACGCAATACGAAAAACCGTTCCAGCCGGAATCGTTCACGAACTGGTTCAGGGTCTGCGTCCGCGAAGCGGGTCTGCGCGAGGATCTGGCAAGCGGCGCCATGGGGCTTTCTCCGCACGGTCTGCGTAAGGCATGCAGCCGACGCCTCGCCCAAGCCGGCTGCTCACCTCATCAGATCAAGGCGATCACCGGCCACAAAAAGCTCGATGAGATCGTTCGCTACACCGAGGCGGTCGATCAGATGCGCTTGGCGCACCAGGCGATGAACGCTATTGTCGAGCACGGAGCAGGAACAAAAACTGTCAAACCAAACAATTCGGTTTGACAGTTTTACCCGTAAGTCATTGAAAGCGCTTGGTTGAGAAACGGCTATTCTATACTGAGCCGATACCCAATACCGCGCACGGTCTGCAGCCAGACCGGATTGGACGGATCGCGTTCGATCTTGCGGCGCAGCCGGTTGATCTGGACGTCGATCGTGCGCTCGCCGACCTCGGATTCATCGCCGACAAGCTCATGCCGCGGTATCGTTTCGCCGGCACGCGCAGCGAAGATCGCCAGGATTTCCTGCTCGCGGTCGGTCAGCTTGAGCGCCTCGCCGCCGCGCTTCAGCTCACGCCTGGCGATCTGGAACGTATAGGGGCCAAAGACCAGCTGTTCGACCTTGGGCGTCGTCGCGGGGCCGCCGCGGCGCAGGATATTGTTGATGCGCAGGATCAGCTCGCGCGGGTCGAACGGTTTAGGCAGATAGTCGTCGGCACCGGCCTCGAGCCCGGTGATCCGGCTGTCGGTTTCGGACAGTGCGGTGAGCATCAGGATCGGCACGTTTTTCTCGGCCCGCAGCGCCTTGGTGAGATCGACGCCGCTTTCACCCGGCATCATGACGTCGAGCACGATCAGATCGAAGTCGAGGCCGGCGAGCTTGCGCCTCGCCTCGCCGGAATTTCCGGCGACGGTGACGCGAAAACCGTTTTCGGTCAGATACTGTTTCAGAAGATTGCGGATACGGGTGTCGTCGTCGACCACCAGCAGATGCGGCGCGTCGTCTTCCGGTGCTGTCGGATGATCAACCCTCTCAATGGTCTCCATGGTTTTTCCCTGACATCTTTGCGGGCACAATGTCGATCTGCGCCCTTAGTTCCGGATTTACCATCGCTTCAAGGAACCGTTCGATAACGGCGCGTTCGGTGGCTCCGGAATCTTCCAATGCAGCATGGATGCGGCGCGACTGTGGCCGCGCCAGTGCCAGCGCCAGAGCACGGCCCTTGGCCGTCGGATAAAGCTCGCGCTGGCGGCGGTCGCGGGGGCCCTGCAATTGCACGATATGGTCGGTGTCGATCAGTTGCTTGAGCACGCGCGCCAGGCTCTGCTTGGTGATCTTGAGCACATCGAGGAGCTCGGCGACCGTCAGGCCGGGCCGGCGATTGACAAAATGCAACACCCGATGATGGGCGCGGCCAAAACCGTAATCGGCCAGGATCTGGTCCGGATCGGAGGTAAAGTCGCGATAGGCGAAGAAGAACAACTCGATGATGGCGAAATCGATGCCGTCCTCGTCGGTGATCGCTGTCCTGATCGGCTCTGCGGCTGCGTGGCTCGTCATCTTTTCTCCGTGTGAAGCAGGAAATTATGTCAGCACTATTGACGTATTTTCCGCGCGATGGTAATTTTTGGCAAGCTTTTCGGCGGATTGCGAACGAAAAGGCAAGCGAAGCCGTTTTTTCCGGAACTTCCTGAGTTTGCCAGACCTTAAATATCCGCCTACGCTTTGAGACAATGGCCGCCCGCAGCGGCCGAGGCGAAACACGCAACGACACAATGATGTGCGGGCTGCCGCCCGCGGGAGGTTACCATGGCATCCGTTCCCTTCGACCAACTGGACGGCTTTATCTGGATGAACGGCGAATTCGTCAAATGGGCCGACGCCAAGATCCACGTCTTGACCCACGGGCTGCACTACGCCAGCGCGGTATTCGAGGGCGAGCGCGCTTATGGGGGCGAAATTTTCAAGCTGACCGACCACACCGAACGCCTGCATGAATCGGCGCGCCTGCTTGGCTTCAAGATACCCTACTCGGTCGCCGAGATCGACGACGCCTGCCGCACGCTGTTGAAGAAGCAAGGTTTCCAGGACGCCTATGTCCGGCCGATCGCGTGGCGCGGCAGCGAACAGATGGGCGTTTCCGCACAGAACAGTCGGATCAACTGCGCCATCGCCATCTGGCAGTGGCCAAGCTATTTCGACCCGGCGCAGAAGCTCAAGGGGATCCGCCTCGACATGGCCGAATGGCGCCGCCCCGACCCGCGCACCGCACCGTCGAAATCGAAGGCGGCCGGCCTCTACATGATCTGCACCATGTCCAAGCATGCCGCCGAGGCAAAGGGCTATGCCGACGCCATGATGCTCGACTGGCGTGGCCAGGTGGCGGAAGCGACAGGCGCCAACATCTTCTTCGTCAAGGACGGCAAGATCCATACGCCCAAGCCTGATTGCTTCCTCGACGGCATCACCCGCCGCACGGTTATCGGCCTTGCCAAGGACCGCGGTTTGGAGGTGATCGAGCGCGCCATCATGCCGGATGAGCTTGAAGGCTTCCAGCAGTGCTTCCTCACCGGGACGGCAGCCGAGGTGACGCCGGTTTCGGAGATCGGTCCATACCGATTCGAGGTCGGCGAAATCGCCAAGACGCTGATGAATGACTATTCTGCGGCCGTTCAGCCCAAGCACGCAATCGCTGCAGAATAACGAAAGTCACAGCTTTTTTAACTAGTAAGGGCGGTTTTCGGGCCGCCCCTTTTATTTAAGCGCTTCTGCATTTGACTTTCACACAATTCGGCGTCTCATGATGGGGTCGGCCCGGGAGGCTGGCAGCTATGGAGGGACTGGAAATATGGATATGAACACGCTTCTTCCGATCATTATTCAGGTGATTACGGGTATCATCGGTGGTCAGGCGGTTGGCGCGGCTATCAAGACTGCGGCGATGGGGCAGCTTACCAAAATCCTGGGCGGCGCTGTCGGCGGCGTCGGCGGTGCGGCCATCCTCAACAGTCTGCTGGGTGGCTCGGTCGATCCGGCAGCCGCCGCCACGGCGGCAGGGGCCGGCAGCGCGTTGAACATTTCAAATATCGTTGGCGGTGCCGGCGGCGGCGCCATCCTGACCGGCATCATCGGTGCGGTCATAAACGCGATGAAGAAATAAGCTTTGACGTTTCAGGTTTTCAAATGGGCGGCTTCGGCCGCCCATTTCGTTTGCCGTTTGTGGGAGCGGTGGACGCCGTTCGCGTGTGTCTCTACATCAGGGCCTGGTTCAAGGTTGGAGCACTCCTGACGCGTTCGAGGGGACGCGCAGCGCTCCGACAGCGTGAAAGGACGAATATGGGTCAGCTCAACGCCGGCATCGTGCCGGTCACGCCGTTCCAGCAGAACTGCACCATCCTCTTCGACATGGACGACAGGCAAGGCGTTGTCGTCGATCCGGGCGGCGACATCGACAAGGTGCTGGCGGCGCTCGAGGACAATGCGATCACTGCCGGCGCGATCTGGATCACGCATGGCCATATCGATCATGCCGGCGGGGCCATGGAGTTGAAGGAGGCGCTCGGTATCGAGATCATCGGCCCGCATGCCGCCGACCGGCCGCTGCTCGCCAATCTCGAGAACCAGGCGAAGCGCTACGGCATCACCGATCCCGTGCGCAACTGTGTCCCCGACCGGTTCCTTGCCGAAGGCGAGACCGTTTCGTTCGGCTCGCACGTGTTTGAGGTGCTCCATTGTCCGGGCCACGCACCCGGCCACGTCGTCTACTATAACCGGGCGGCGAAGTTCGCCCATGTCGGCGACGTGCTGTTCCGCGGTTCGGTCGGCCGCACCGATCTGCCAGGCGGCAACCACGCCGCGCTGATCGCCTCGATCAAGGAGAAGCTTTTGCCGTTGGGCGACGACATCGGCTTTATCTGCGGCCATGGTCCCGGCGGCCGTTTTGGTGAGGAGCGGCGGAGCAATCCTTTTCTGGTCTGAAACCGCTTGCCGGAAACAAAAAGCGCGGCCTGTGCGACCGCGCTTTTTTCCGACGGGAAACTGCCTCCGCTAATTGGCGGTGCAGAAATGCTGTTCGCCGTCATAGCCGGTGAACGTGCCGGTACGGGCGTTGAAGCTCCGGTAGCGGTCCGAGCAGTATTCGTACCAGCCGCGGGTCCACGGCTCCGCATAGCTTTCGGCATAGGCCACGCGCGGCTGCACGTAATAACGGCGCACCGGGGCAGGCCTGTAGTATTCATCATCATAGGCCGGGTCGTAATAGCGGGGCTGCGGGCTGGCGAGCGCACCGCCGATCAGGGCACCGGCCGCAAGGCCGAGCACGCCGGCCGCAACGGCGTCGCCGTGGCCGTGGTGGCGGCGGTGATGGCGCCATTCGTCGGCATTGGCCGCGGGCAAGGTCGCAAGCGTGGTCGCAACGACCGCGGCGGACAGGATGGCAGTCTTGAAAATTCGGTTCATGTCGGTCTCCTTCGTGCCGGCCCGGGTCGTTTTCGGGGATGCGGTCCGGCTTTAACGAAGATTAATATGCGACCGTGGCTGAACGGGGGCTGAACGAAATTTGACCAGGCGGTTCATCTAACTGGGCGGTTCAAGCGTGCGGCAAACACCGCAGGCCAGACCGGCCCACGTCCATTCTGTCCGGGGGTGGTTCAGCCGATCGACAGGTTGACGGCTTTCGGACCCTTGCCGCGCTTGTCCGGCTCGGTGTCGAATGTCACTTTCTGCCCATCCTCAAGACCGGGAAGACCCGACGCCTGCACGGCCGAAATATGGACGAAGACATCCTTTGCCCCGTCGTCCGGCGTGATGAAGCCGAAGCCCTTGGCGTGATTGAAGAATTTGACGGTGCCGGTCTGCGGCATGGGAAGCTCCTTTGATCCCACAAGTCCAGTCTCGGGCCGGCAAATGCCCGGACGGAAATTTGTCCTTTATTTTAGTGCCATCGGCAAGAGAAAGTTTTGCGGGTGCGGGCAAGCATCCCGGAACACGAAAGGCGCGACGAAAACCGCCGCGCCTTTACAGAATTCAAGTTCACTCCAAAAGCCTTGCAGCATCCTCACACCCCGAAAGGACGCGCGGCACGCTGTGGTTTCAGGCAGCGCGGAGATTGACCGCTTTCGGACCCTTGCCCATACGGTCGGGCTCGACATCGAAGGTGACCTTCTGACCGTCGACGAGCGTGCGCAGCCCGGAAGCCTCGATCGCCGAGATGTGGACGAACACATCCTTGGCGCCGCCATCGGGCGTGATGAAGCCGAAGCCTTTGGTAGCGTTGAAGAATTTAACGGTGCCGGTCTGGGCCATTGGGGAAACTCCTTCACCCGTGTCAGTCTTGGTGGTTCCGCCCGCCGCCTGGCGCCGTGGGCAAGTCCCGGTGGTTGCTTCGGCAGTCATGCATTGGCGCATGGGTAAAACCCCCCGCCGAAAAACGGGGCTGTCAGAGATTCACAGTATCGGGGAAAGGTCGTCCAAAACGTTCCGCTCTCCGGGTCGCAAATGCCCGAACACAAAATTTATCGCACGGAAACGTGATGCTTGCAAGACACAGCCGCGGGCGGCCCCAACAGGCGCATCCCGACGCATCGCACCGATAGTCCCGGTTCTCTGCGCGGTCATCGGCCAGACTTCACCCAGGCATGGTCCAGCAAGCGGGGCAGGTGCTGTCTTGGCTTGCGCCGGCATACCGCCCTGGCTCGCCAGTTGCAAACAGGGGTTGCATCTGGCAGCGGAATGACGAGGATCGGCCTGACCCAGGCACCATTTGTGCGGGCAGGAGTTTCGAGGGAGGGAACATTCATGCGGTTTCTTGCGGCAATCTTTCCGCGGCAGGTTTTTTCCATCCTGTTCCTGTCGGCAATTCTCGCAGCTTGCACCGTCGTGGTGGATGATGAGGGGCCGGGGCCGCGCCCGCCACGGCCGGGGCCGCAATTCTGCACTAGGCAATATGACCCGGTCTGTGCCCGGCGCGGCGGCGACCGCCAGACCTTCGCCAATGCCTGCCTTGCCGAACGGGCCGGATACCGCATCATTCGCGAGGGCGAGTGCCGCGGCGGTGGTGGCGGCGGCGAGCAGACATTCTGCACCCGCGAATACCGCCCGGTCTGTGCCCGTCGCCATGGCGAACTGCGCACATTCCCCAACGAATGCGAAGCCCGCGCGGCGGACTATCGCGTCGTCGATGACGGGCCCTGCTAGCGCACCGACCTCAGCCTGGCCGGATAAGCACCATCTGGGCCCCGGCGTAGAGCTCAGCGCCGTTCCCGTTGGAGATGCGCAGGCGACGCGGATCTGCGGCATCATCAGCATGTGAAGCAGCGTTGCGGCGCGTCGGCTCAGTTGGCGGGGTTGTCGACCGGTTCGAGATTGTCTTCCGTGGTGACCCGCTCATAGGTCTCCTGATCGCTGCGGATGCGATATTGCGGCGAGCCGTCCTTGACCGGCAGCCGGCTCTTGATCTGGAACAGCTCCGCGGTCTTTTGGGCAAGGCCGGTGCGGCTCTTCATGCGGACGGTCTGGCCGACGGTGAAGATATGCGCCGACGTGTCCGTGCGCCGCGCATTCTGCTGGAAGCGGATCATGTGACATTCTCCTGGTCGTGCCGAAGCGCTGCGTCGAGCTCGGCATGGTCAATGGCGACAAGCTGGCTGGTCGCGCTTTTCACTGTCCTTGCCGGCAGATGGATGAAAGTGGCGACGCGGCGCCAGGCAGGCCAGGACATGCCGTCGATCAGTTCTTCGTCGTGGTCGATGTCATAGTCGCCGGCCGGCTGCATGCCATCCAGCCCGCCAAGCACGAACGGTGCCGCGAAATGCGCTATGGAATGGGTGGTGCGAGCAGACATTCTTGTGCGCCTCGAAGTTCTCGCTTGTGCCTTGAAGTTCTCGTGCCTTGAAGTTTCTTTCCGGCCTGCCCCGGAAGCGGAGCCTGCATTGCGGTACCAGGTGTCGGCGATTTGGATAAGTTTGGCGGGCCGAGAATCCCTGACACCGCGGGGCCAAGCATGACCCAAACGGTTTCATACCTCTAGTCTGAAAATACGACTTATTCAAGAAGTTTTCGGCCTCTTACCCCTACCAACGTCAAATTACTTTTCTATAGTTATCCGCAGAACGATGATACGGTCCCGGAGCACCTCGAAAATTATTTGAAGAACTTCCGAAAAAATTCCTCCGGCATTTGTATTTATCTAGCAATGGAAGGAAGAGAGTCATGAACTCCGCAAGAACACCGGATGTCCCGACAGTTGCAGTCAGTCCTGTCGCAAAGCCGATAAAGGTCTTGTCGCCGCGTCTCACGATAAGAAGCGACGAGGCGGCAAGGCGAAGGATTGCCGACACCGACGGCACGGCGCGGCGGGCGCGCCAGCTTGCCGAAAGCAACCGCCTGATTTGACGCGCAAGCCATGACGCTCAATTTTCCCAATCCCAGCCGCTCCTATGACGCGGCGGCCAAGCGCATTCGTTTCGTCGGCCATGACGGCATGCTCGAAGTCCCGTTCTTTGTCGAGGTCGCGGCACTTTCGGCGGCAAACCCGGCTGTAAGCGGAGCCGAGGCCGAATTTCTCAGCGCCTTCGACGCCAAGCGTTCGTCGATCCACGAGATTGCGCGCCAAGCCTACTCGCACGGCCGCAGGAACATGTATGTGCTGACGCCGGCCGACTTCCGCTAGCTCGGTGGGTTCCGAGGTTCGCTCCCTTGCGACCGCCTCTGCTCTTGCACGCGCCGCAGCGATGGCCTAGATCGCGGCAGGCGGACAACACGGCAGGTTTCCCATCAACAGAGATCCGAGACAACCGGCAGGCGCACGTTACGGCTCAGGCGGGCAGCCACCACTGGGGCTCGACCAGTACGTGCAGCAAGCGCTGCAGTTGCACCAGGCGGGGCGCCGGCAGGAAGCCGAGGCGCTTTACCGACAGGTGCTGGCGCAAAAGGCCAACCACCCGGCTGCTGCGCATTTCCTCGGGCTTCTGCTGCACCAGACCGGGCGCAGCGCTGAGGGGCTGGCGCTGATCGAACAATCGGTGCGTCTGCAACCGAACAATCCGGATTTCCTCAACAATCTCGGCACCGTGCTGCGCGACCTCGGCCGGGTCGCGGCCGCCGCCGATCTCTTCCGCAAGGTGGTGGCGATTCGGCCGGACCAGTTGGCGGCGCGTGACAATCTCGGCTCGTCGCTGAGGCAGCTCGGCCAATTCGAAGGCGCCGAGGATATTTATCGCGGCACGATGGGCCGTAACCCGTTCCATGTCCGCGCCCGCGTCGGGCTTGCCGAAACGCTGCAGGAAGCGGGCCGGCTGGATGAGGCACTGGCTGTTTTTCGCGAGGCGCTGACGATCCGGCCGAAGGATGCCGATCTTTTGCACGGCCTGGGTGTCGGGCTGATGGAAAAGGGCAATCTCGACGAGGCTGCGGATCTTTTCAGGCAGGCGCTGGCTGTGGACCCCGGCATGGCGAGGGCCTGGCTGATGCTTACCCAGGTCAAGCGCCAAAAGGAGCGCGACGCCGAGCTTGCCCGCATGGAGGCGGAGCACGCCAAGGCGCCGCGAGGCAGCCTGGCGCGCATGCAGCTTTCCTTCGGTCTCGGCAAGGCCAATGACGACCTCAGGGAGTATGGCCGCGCCTTCGACTATTTCGCCGAAGGCAACGCGATCCGCCGCCAGGGCATCGACTACGACGCCGGCAAGACGCGCGGCGAGTTCGAGGCGATGAAGGCGGTGTTCGACAAGGCCTTTTTTGAAAGGCACAAGCCGAGCGAGATAGCCGAGGACACTCCGATCTTCGTCGTCGGCATGCCGCGTTCCGGCACCACGCTGGTCGAGCAGATCATCGCCAGCCATCCGCAGGTCTATGGCGCCGGCGAGCTCAGCATATTGAAGACGGCGGTCGGCAAGCAGTTTCCGCTCAGCATGAAGGGCGGCTTTCCCTGGGGCATCGCCGACATGCCCGACAAGGCCTATGCCGAGGCCGGCCAGGCCTATCTCGACATGCTGCACGCCCGCTATCCGGGTTCTCGACACGTCACCGACAAGATGCCCGGCAATTTCCTGTTGGTCGGTTTCATCCACATGATGCTGCCGCGGGCCAAGATCATCCATTGCGCGCGCGATGCGGCGGCGACCTGCCTGTCGATCTACAAGGTGCACTTCCGCGGCGACAGCCATCGCTACGGCTACGATCTCGACGAGCTCGCCGATTTCCACAATCTGTACACCGACATCATGGCGCACTGGCATGCCGTGCTGCCTGATGTCGTGCACGACGTTCGCTACGAGGATTTCGTCGCCGACCAGGAAGGCCGGTCGCGGGCGCTGATCGCCCATCTCGGCCTGCCGTGGGACGACGCCGTGCTGTCGTTCCACGAGACCGACCGGCCGGTGCGAACGGCGTCGGCTGCGCAAGTGCGCCAGCCGATGTATCAGGGCTCGGTCGACCTGTGGAAGCGCTATGGCGACCGGCTGAAGCCGCTGCACGACAAACTTGATCGAGGGGCGCCTACAGCTCGATGAAGGGCTGAAAACCGCCAAAGATCATGCGCTTGCCGTCGAATGGCATGGTCTCCCAGTCCGACTTGAGGCGCGGGTCGGCCATCACCTTGGCCATCACCGCGTCGCGGCTCTGGCGCGATTCGTAGACCACCCACGAGAAGATGACGACCTCGTCGTCCTTGGCCTGTACGGCGCGCGGGAACGAGGTGAGCTCGCCATAAGGGATGTCGTCGCCGACGCATTCGACGTAGGCAAGAGCACCGTGCTCCTTCCAGACGGCGCCGCCGGTTTCCGCCAGCTTCTTGTAAGCATCGAGCTTTGCCTTCGGTACGGCAAGTACGAAACCGTCGACATAGGACATCTGATTTCCTCCATGCGATCGTTTTCCTCTCCCTCTGGAGCGGGAGAGGTGATTTCAGACACAGCCTGTGTGGAATGCTAAGCTGCTTTCACCGGTGCGTTCATTGCCCATTCGACGCCGAACGGATCACGCATATTGCCCCAGCGATCACCCCAGAACATCACTTGCAACGGCACGACTTCCTCGCAGCCCGCCTCGATGGCCCGCTGCCACCAGGCGTCGATGTCGTCGCTGCCGAGATGGAGCTGCATGGTGTAGCCCTGCGGCTTCACAGCGGCCATTCCATGCTCGGGATAGAAGTCGGAAAGCATCAGGGTCGAACCGTTGATGTGGAGATGGATATGCATGGTACGGCCCTGTTCGTCCGGCGGATAGGCAAAGACCTGCTCGGCACCGAAGGCCTTTCGGTAAAATTCGGCGGCTTTGAAAGCGCCATCCAACTGAAGGTAGGGCGTCAATCCGCCAAGCACTTTGGCGGCGGGCTGGGTCTGCGGCTGGTCATTCATGTCATGCTCCTCTTTGCGTCTGGTTTGCCTTTGCGAACCACAGGACGAACGGAACGGCGACGATCCTACACGGCCGATGGTTTTTTGGATTTGAAATGGCGCCTGCCGCGACGGCCAACTGCCACCTTCAACCTTCGATGCGAATCCGCGGGCTGTTTTGCGCGTCGACGACGATTTCCGGCCAGCCAATATCTTTGCGCAGCTCGATCGGCAATGACAGGATGGCGCGTTCGCTGCGATAACGGGCGCGAGCCGCCGAGTAACGCGTTACGGCGTGACCTATGGATGACAGAATGGACATGATGCTTTCTCCTCGATTGGCGCCGGCATCACCGTGTCGGCAACCTAAGGACGTGGCATGCGATCATCATCCGACAGAGCGCCGGATTTTTTCCGCAATTTTTTAACCGCCGGCTTCGGCTACCTCCCGGAAGAAAGCTTCCGGGTCGTCGACCTCGGTCAGCCGCCGTTTCTCGATCAGCCAGAAGCGGTTGCCAACCGCGCGGATGAAGGAGCGGTCGTGCGAGGCAAGCAGGCAGCTCGCCTGATGTTCCAGCAATTCCGCTTCCAGCGCCTCCTGGCCATCAATATCGAGGTGGTTGGTCGGCTCGTCGAGCAAATAGAAGTTGGGATTGGCGAGCCTCAGCGCCAGCATCATCAGCCGCGCCTTTTGCCCACCGGACAGCACGCCGATCCTTCGCTCCTGCATGTCGATGCTGACGCCGGCGCCCGCGAGCAGCGAGCGGGCGCGCTGCTCGCCGACGTCGAATTTGCGCGAGAGCATCGCCAGCGGCGTGTCATCGCCGTCGATGCCGGACAGCGCCTGGTCGCTATGACCGAGCACGGTCGACGGTGTCACCTTCAGGCTTTGCGCCGCCGTTTCCGGCTCGACGATGGCGTTCCGGATCAGGCCGATCAGCCGTGATTTGCCGACGCCGTTACGGCCGAGCAGGACGATGCGGTCGCCTTGGCAGATGTGGCGCTTGCCGGTGCTGAACAGAACCGTGCCGTCAGGTGTTCCGACCACCAACTCGTCGAGCGTGATCAGCACCTTGGCATGGCTGCCGCGGTTGGCAAGCTTGATCGCGCCCGCCGACTTTTCGCGGTGTGCCGGCGCTGCCGCTTCTTCCAGGCGCTCTGCCCGCTGGTTGAGCTGCTTGGTCTTGACCGTCAAAAGGTCGCTGCCGGAATTGATGCCGATATTGTTGAGCTTGGCCGCTTGCCGGCGCAGCTGCTGCGCCACTTTCATGTCGCGCTGGAACTTGCGTTCGGTCGAGGCGTCGACCTCGTCCAGCGCAAGCCTCGCCCGCGAATAGGGCAGCGAAAACACCGGTGATTGTTCGGGACGCAGGAACAGCGTGCGGTTGGTCGTGGCATCGAGGAACGCCCTGTCATGGCTGGCGATCACCACCGGCACCTCGCGCGGCAGCGCGTTCAGCCAGGTCTCGAGCTGGCTGATCTTGCCGAGGTCGAGATGGTTGGTCGGCTCGTCGAGAAGCAGGACGTCGGGATCGGTGACCCAGACGCGGGCGATCAACGCCAGCCTTTGCCAGCCGCCGCTCAGCGCCTGCATTGGCCGCCCGCGCATCGGTTCTGGCACGTCAAGCGAGTCAAGAACCACATCGACGCGCCATTGTTCGCTTTCGACCTGTCCGGCCGGCAAGGCATCAGCGACCACCTGCTGGAAGCTGCGCCCGGCCAGCGCTGCCGGGACGACTTGCTCGACATAGCCGACGCGCAGGCCGCGCGTACGGGTGATGTCGCCTGATGTCGGCTCCATCTCGCCGGTCAGGCACTTCAGCAAAGTGGATTTGCCGCGCCCATTGGCGGCGACGATGCCGAGCCGGTCGCCGGTGCCGATGGTGAGGTCGAGGTTGGAAAACAGCGGCGCATTCAGGGTGACGCCGAGGGATTTGAGGCTGATCAGGGCCATTTTGATTTCTCTGGTCTTGCCGGAGCCCGGCTCAATGCACTTTGACGGTGCACGTGCCAGCCATTAGGCTCGGCATTGCGCACCACGAAGGGCAGACCAAAAAATCGAAGCGGGGAAAAACCCGGACCGTCCCTGGTCAGCCCTGCAAGCTAGCTCGCAGGGCAAAGACAGGGCCGCGCTGACGGTGGTGAGAAAATAACACGCAGCCCTCCTTTCAAGACGTTCGAGTTGTAGAAACTGGCTACACCAAGGCTAGGGCCGATGGCAAGTGGCTAGGCTCCCCCTTCTCCACTTGTGGGAGAAGGTGGCCGCGAAGCGGTCGGATGAGGGGTGCTCCAGCTTGGCACCGACGGCGATCCGTCCAGCACCCCTCAACCGTCTCGGCGCTGCGCGCCGATCCACCTTCTCCCCCAAGGGGAGAAGGGAAGCTCGCTAGCGTCCCGGGCGCCCCGTCTTGCCGGGGCGGCGCTTTTCACGGCGGGCGTCGGCCGGGTCTTCGTAGGAGCCGATACCACTGCGCTGGCGGACAATGGGTTTGGCGGAATCGTTGCGTTCCTTTGCGCCCCCCTCTGCCCTGCCGCGCATCTCCCCCACACGGGGGGAGATCGGCTGTGGTTTCGCTGGCACCTTTCCTTCGACCGGCTTTTCCGTCCGCCGCACGGTCATCTCGTCGAGCGAGTTCTTCTTGAATAGCGGCTTGGTCGGTTCGCCCGGGATGCCGAAGTCGGAGCCGTGCGCCTCTTCGGCCGACTGCTTCTTGAACAGCGAACGCGACACTGCGCCGGCCGGGGTCGGCATATCCGTGCCCGGCCCCATGGCGTCGAGCGAGGGCTTCGAAAACAGCGGCTTCTTCACCGGCACGGCGCCGTCGGCGCCCATCTCGTCGAGTGCCGGCTTGCGGAAGAGGTTGGGCCGGGCCGCCTCTTCGGCCGAACGTGCCTCGTCGAGCTTGCGGAAACGCTCCTGTTCCTCCGATGTACGGTGTTTGGCCACGCCCTTGTTGTGCTTGCCCTTTTCGCGGCCCGAGACCGGGCTTTCCATGTCGGCATATTTGGCCAGCGGATCGTCGGAGATGGACAGCTCCATCTCGCGCAGCCGCTTGATCTCGTCGCGGATACGGGCTGCCTTCTCGAAATCGAGATTGGCGGCGGCATCGCGCATCTGCTTGTCCAGGGCGTCGAGATGCGCTTTCAGATTGTTGCCCATCATGGCGCCGGCGCTGTCGGTGAACTGCGAGATATCGGCGCGGACATGATCTTTTTCGTAGACCGAGTCCAGGATGTCCGAAATGCGCGACTTGACCGATTCCGGGGTGATGCCGTTGGCCGCGTTCCACTCCATCTGCTTTTCGCGACGGCGGTTGGTCTCGGCCATTGCCCGCTCCATCGAGCCGGTGATCTGGTCGGCATAGAGGATGACCTTGCCGTCGACGTTTCTGGCGGCGCGGCCGATCGTCTGGATCAGCGATGTCTCGGAGCGCAGGAAGCCTTCCTTGTCGGCGTCGAGAATGGCGACGAAGCCGCATTCGGGAATGTCGAGGCCTTCGCGCAGCAGGTTGATGCCGACCAGCACGTCGAAGGCGCCGAGGCGCAGGTCGCGCAGGATCTCGATACGCTCCAGCGTGTCGATGTCGGAGTGCATGTAGCGCACGCGAATGCCCTGCTCGTGCAGGTACTCGGTCAGGTCCTCGGCCATGCGTTTGGTCAGCACGGTGACCAGCGTGCGGTAGCCCGCCTTGGTGGTCTCGCGGATTTCGCCGACGACGTCGTCGACCTGCGTCTTGGCCGGGCGCACTTCGACCGGCGGGTCGATGAGGCCGGTCGGGCGGATAACCTGTTCGGCGAAGACGCCGCCGGACTGTTCCATCTCCCAGGCGCCGGGCGTCGCCGAAACCGCGACGGAGAGCGGGCGCATGGCGTCCCATTCCTCGAAGCGCAGCGGCCGGTTGTCCATGCAGGACGGCAGGCGGAAACCATACTCGGCCAGCGTTGCCTTGCGACGAAAGTCGCCGCGATACATGCCGCCGATCTGCGGTATGGTGACATGGCTTTCGTCGATGAAGACCAGCGCATCGTCGGGGATGTATTCGAACAAGGTCGGCGGCGGATCGCCCGGCTTGCGGCCGGTCAGATAGCGCGAGTAATTCTCGATGCCGGCGCAGGACCCGGTCGCCTCAAGCATCTCCAGGTCGAAGCGGGTGCGCTGCTCAAGCCGCTGCGCCTCAAGCAGGCGGCCAGCCTTTTCAAGCTCTTGCAGGCGATACTTCAGTTCTTCCTTGATCGACTTGATGGCTTGATTCAAGGTCGGGCGCGGTGTGACATAGTGCGAATTGGCGTAGATCTTGACGCTCTTCAGCTCGCCGGTCTTCTGGCCGGTCAGCGGATCGAACTCGGTGATCGCCTCGATCTCGTCGCCGAACAGCGAGATGCGCCAGGCGCGGTCCTCGAGGTGGGCCGGGAAGATCTCGATCGTGTCGCCGCGCACCCGGAACGAGCCGCGGACGAAGTTGATGTCCTGGCGCTTGTATTGCTGGGCGACGAGGTCGGCGAGCAACGCGCGCTGGTCGAGCCGGTCGCCGATCTGCATCTGGAAGGTCATCGCCGTATAGGTCTCGACCGAGCCGATACCGTAGATGCAGGACACCGAGGCGACGATGATGACGTCGTCGCGCTCGAGCAGTGAGCGCGTCGCCGAATGGCGCATGCGGTCGATCTGCTCGTTGATCGAGGATTCCTTCTCGATGTAGGTGTCGGTCCGGGGCACATAGGCCTCAGGCTGGTAGTAGTCGTAGTAGCTGACGAAATACTCGACGGCGTTTTCCGGGAAGAATTTCTTGAACTCGGAGTAGAGCTGCGCGGCCAACGTCTTGTTGGGCGCCAGGATCAGAGCGGGGCGCTGCGTCTCCTCGATCACCTTGGCCATGGTGAAGGTCTTGCCCGAGCCGGTGACGCCGAGCAGCACCTGGGTACGGTCGTTGCTGGTGACCCCCTCGACGAGATCCTTGATCGCCGTCGGCTGGTCGCCGGCCGGCTCGAAATCCGAGACCATCCTGATGGCGATGCCGCCTTCGGATTTCTCAGGCCGGGCAGGGCGGTGCGGCGTCCACAGCACGCCGTCCTTGTGCAGCGGATTGCCGGATTCGATCAGCGCCGACAGCGCCGCGACGGTCGCGGTGACGCCGCCCGAGGCCATGGTCTCGGCCTCTTCCAGGGAGACATCGAGGCCGGCGACGGGATTGAGACCGGCCGCGGTACGCTCCCGCGCCGAAGCCGCGCCGCCCATCGAGGTGCCGCGTGCCGTACGGCCGGGGGAAGAGGAGCGTTCGGGGATTTTCTTGGCAGACTTGGCGCCTTCCCTCCCCCTCGAGGGGAGGGTGGCGGCGGAGCCGCCGGGTGGGGTCGGTGCGGCAGTGCTCGGCGACCCTTGATGCCGAGCGCTTCCTTTGCCGACCCCCTCTGTCGCCTTCGGCGACATCTCCCCCTCGAGGGGGGAGATTTGACGCCCTTCCTTCTCGGCTTCCTGCTCGATCTGCTCGGCCCAGTCGGCAATCGAGCCGGTCAGCGGCGCGCCGGTGAATTCGGCCTGCGGCGCTTCGGCAAAGCCATGCAGCGGCTCCGAGGCATCGAGGAAATCGGTCAGCGGACTGCGCCGCTTGTGCGGCGAAGCGCGCTCGTCATTCGCCGGCGGCGGCGTTTTCTTGTCGGAGAGTCTGGCCATGGCCCCGAATATGGGAGGTATCGGCCAAAATGGAAAGAGCGGAGTGGTGAAGGGTGCCGCGCGCAATTTGGCTGCTGACAGCAGGCTGTCAGGAGCAACGTCGAAGTGCGCCGCTCAATTAAACCACAGCGCAAATGTCAGAAACCCGGCGCCGCCGAATTGGCGCTGGATCTGATCGAACTCCTCGCTGGTGAGAATCTTCCCGCGTTCTAGATAGGGCGCGATGGCCGGGCCGGTGATCGACAGCACCAGGTCGAAGGTTTTTGGCTCATCAAAGAAGCGCTTCATGTTGATGCCTTTGTCGGCGCTGCGGAAATGCGGCAGCAAGGTGCGGCCTTCCAGAAGATCCTCGGCCATATCAAGGGCGGCGAGCCAGGCCTGTACCTGCTGCTCACCAACTTCGAGACCGGTCAGCGGGCTGGTGCCTTTCTGCTGCGGCCCCGGCAGCCATTCGCGGTCATTGTCGGTTTCGGCGCGGATGGCTTTCCAATCCTCGCGCGACAGCCGGATCATTTCCATGAGATGGCGGCGTGCCGCTTGCCGGCGCTCAGGCTCGACCACTTGCCAGTTAATGAGATGCACCAGGGAGATGAAATCGGCGAGACGCCATTCGGACGACAGAATGCTGCCGCCCATGCCACCGTCCAGCGGAACGAGCGTGTCCTGCAGTGGCAGTTTTGCGCGCGGGAACAGCATGTGGAAGGAGCCGTCGAACGTGTTTCTGAAATCATGCGCCAGCCAGAAGTCGGCCTGCGCCATCAGGAACTCGGCATAGCCCTGCAGCCAGTAGCCGTCGGCCCGGTCGAAGCGGAAGGTGAGGGCTGGTGCGGCCGCGTCTGGCGCACCGCCGCCGCGTGACAGAGACGCCATGATCGCCGCGGCGCTTTCGTCCGGCGCGATCGTGCCGTCCTCGTTGAGGTCGATGCCGAGGCGGGTGAGGTCGATGACCATGCCGATGTCAGCGTCGGCGGGTACCGAACCCAGCGTGGCTGCGGATTTCTCCAGCCGGTCGCGGAAGGCGACGAGAATGGCGCGGAATTGTTCGTAGGTCAGCGGCTCGGGATTGGCATTGTCCGGCACCGGCAGCCGCATCAGCGGCAGCATGAAGGATTGCGGGCTGTCGAAACCGTGGCGGTGCAGGCCGCCGGCCAGTATCTCCAGCGCGGTGAAGAATTCGCCGGCGCCGGCGGCATAGGCGGCTGCCGGATCGCCCGGCGCGGCGGCTTCCAGAGCGGCAAGAGCGCTGTCGCGCTCAGTCACGGTTTTTGCCTCGAACAGGGCCGCCGGTTCGGGAGCCGCGGCGCTGGGTAACGCCAGCCGCAGGAGAAGAATGATGGCGCACGCCACCAGCCTGGAAAAACGCTTCATCGTGATCGCCCCTTTTGTCGCTCCGCAGTGGATCATACACGCATTTGGTTCGCTGCGCCTGTGGCCTGCGGTTCACCCACAACAGTCGACGCTTCAATCAATCCGGCGGACGGTCTACACAAGGCAAACGATTGGGCGTCGCGTGTCGAACTATCCGCTTTCCTATAAACTGTCGTGGCTGCCGCGTTTTCTCCGGCCTTCGCTCAATGGCGACGCGCGCGGCTTTGCTCCGGCGGCCGCAGCCCTGCTCGAACCACTGCCGGCGCGGACGGTGCGGCTGGCTTTCGTCGGCGATATCTCGGCGGTGGCCAATCGCCGCGCGCCAGACTGCGATCCGGCGATTGCGGCACTGCTTGCCTCGGCCGATCTGGTGGTCGGCAATTGCGAAAGCCCGGTGGTGGAGCGGCCGAGCGCTGTTTGGGGCACCAGGCTCGGCACGCACCACGCGATGAGCGAGCGGTTCCTTGCCGAGGCGCTGGCCGCCGCCGGCATTTCGCGTGAAAAACTGGTGCTGTCGCTGGCCAACAACCATGTGCTCGACCAGGGTATTGCCGGCTTCGACGAGACCGTCGCCGCGCTGGAGCAATTAGGCATCCGCACGATCGGCAGTGCGGCTCCGGTCGAGCGGTTTGCGGTTGGTTCGCTGACCATAGGCCTTGCCGCCTTTACCTTGTGGCGCAATACCGACGAGGCTCAGTTGGCGGGCCGAGTCTCGATGCAAGCCGATCCGACGCAATGGCCGCACGCTGCCGCTTCGGGTGTCGACCTCCTCTGCGCGGTGCCGCATTGGGATTGGGAATTCCGGCATTTTCCACGTGCGAAGACGCGGGCAATGGCGCGACTTCTGGCCGAACATGGCGTCGGCCTGGTCGCCGGGCATCATGCCCATGTCGTGCAGCCGATCGAGCGGATCGGCAAGACGCTCGTCGCCTATGGGCTCGGCGATTTCATCGGCACCGCCTTCGCGCGCCAGCCATGGCCCGGCCGCATCGGCGCCATTCTCGTCGTCGACATCGGCGACGATCCCGGCACGCGCGGGGCCATTGCCGCCTACCGGCTGCATGCCTTCATGCGGCTGCGCGCCGGCGATCACGAGCGGCTGATGCCGGTTGAAACGCTGGCGGGAAAATCCAGGCAAAGGGTTCTGGCCCGCCTCGATGCAATCTTCGGTGCCGGGCGCTGACAGCTGCGCTGACGCGGTCCACCAAACCGGCTATCATGCCCAACGCGGGCGGGCTTGTGGGGCGGGTGGGTGATGGAAACTGCGGATTTCTTGCCGAGCGAAGCGGTGATCGCCGGCCTCAGGAAGGACATCGAGGCCTACGAGGCGCAAAGGGCTTCGGCCTATCGCCGGACGCACTGGCGGGTGCCACTTTTCATCGGATCGGTGGTTGTCTTCGTGGCGCTGGTGGCCTGGCTCTTCAACGCGGTTGCCGACCCCAACGAGCAGTGGTTCTCGACCCCGCATGTGTTCCTCTATATCGGCGGGTTCCTGGCGGCGATCCTGCTCTATCTCCAGGCGATCAGGCCGGCGCGCAAATTGCAGCAGACGTTCCGCAACAGTTTGCTGCCGATCGTCTTCGGCTTCATCCAGGACGTGCGCTATCAGCATGGCGTAACGCCGAACTCCTTCGATCGGCTGCCGCGCGAGACGATTGGCGTGTTCAACCGTTCGTATTTCGAGGACGTCGTCTCCGGTCGGTATGAAGGCTTTGCCTTCGAGCTCTATGAGGTGACGCTGCTGGAGAGGAACGGCAAGACCACATCTCAGGCGTTCAAGGGCGTCATTATCGCGTTCGACACCATTGCGCCGTTCCCGGGAATCTTGGTGGCGGCGCGCCGTGCCAATATGGTGGTCGGTTTCTTCCGAGGCATGTTCGGCAGCAAGACGGAACAACTGTCATGCGGCGTACCCGAACTCGACGCCGCCTACGAGTTCCACACCGACAACATCGAAGCGGCGCGGCCGCTGGTGACCGGCCGGCTGGCGCAGGCGCTCGAATGGCTTGGCGAAACATGGCCGAAGGAACCGGCACGCGTCGCGCTCAACGGCAGCGACGGCTTTCTGCTGCTTCCGCAGACGAAGAACTTCTTCGAACTGCCGGACATCTCTGTGCCGCTCGACTATGCCAAGCATGTTGCGCCGATGATCGCCGACATGGCCACGATCCTGGCGACCGCGGCACTGGTCCGCAAGATCGGCGTGAAGGATGTAGAAGCCGGTTGAACTAGAATTCAGCCGTCAGCAATCGAAGCCATAGTTCTGGCGATAATAGTCGGCGTCTTCCTTCGACATTTTTTTGAAGAGAACGCAGACAGTGAAACTTCCCACCCGGCGGCCGTTCTTCATGTAGCCCCAGTCGGAAATATCGTCCCGGCTGAATTCGATCTCCTGGCCTGCCACGACGTTGTGCACGGTCTGCGGCTCGTTGTCCAAGGTTCCTGCAAATCCGGCCGCCGTCCGGTGGAAGGGAAAGACCCAGAAATGTTCAGTGGCGTCCCCGTCCCTGACCACGACTTTCAATTGGAAGTCGGCCGTTCCGGATGGCGGTGCGTCGGCCAATACCAGGAAGTCGTCGAGGCTGGCACGCGCCTGCTCGATAGCGGCCGCCATCTCCGGATCGTCGCCAGCTACGCTGACGACCTTGTCGTCGCCTTGACCAGGAGTCTGCGCGTCGGCTGATGCCGGAGCAAACGCAAGCAACAGGGCAAGCGCGATACGGGCTGCAAGCTTCATGATGCGACTGCTTTCGACATTTTCGCCAGACAAACCGGATCATCGTTCGCCGAACGTCTGATTGGCAACTGGTTTTTGTCTCCATCAGGCGCTATTCCTGGGGCAGTGGGGTGGGGCTATGGTCGAAGAACGCAAGGGGTTTCGCCTGTCGCGGCGGCTGCTGCTGGGTACGACCGTGGTCGGCGGCGCGATGCTCTGGGGCGGCACGACCGTGGCGCGGCTGGCGCGCGGTCCGTCGGGGCAGAAGAATTCCGGGCGCATCGCCGACATTGACGGAATCGACCTGGCGCAGAAGCCGCTGGAGGGCCCGCCAGCCTACGATCCGGCGCTGCCATGGCTGACCAAGGGCGGCAACATCAACGATGCCAGCGGCCTGTCGATGACACCGGTCTACGGCGTTATCGAAGTCAGCAAGGAAGACCACATCGCGAGCGCGCTGGCCTTTGCCCGCGCCAATGGCCTGAAGGTCTCGGTCGCGGCGGTGCGCCATTCGATGGGCGGCCACGCCTTCGACGACAACGCGCTGGTCCTCGACATGCGTAAATTCAACAAGGTCAGTATCGACCCGGCTGCAAAGACGATGACCTTGCAGCCGGGCGCGCGCTGGCACGACATCCAGAACCTTTTGCACCCGCGCTTCGCGGTGAAGGCGATGCAGTCGACCGACATCTTTTCGGTCGGCGGCTCGCTGTCGGTCAACGCGCATGGCATGGACCACCAGGCCGGCTCGGTCGCCGGTTCGATCCGATCGATGCGGGTGATGCTGGCGGACGGTTCGGTGACGACCTGCTCACCGGCCGAAAATACCGAGCTGTTCCGCCACGTCGTCGGCGGCTACGGCCTGTTCGGCGTGGTGCTGGAGGCGACACTCGACATCGTCGACAACGCCGTCTACCGGACCTCGCGCGAGATCATAAAATCGGACGATTTCCCGACGTTCTTCGCCGAGGTTCTGGAGCCAAACAGGGCGATCGGTCTGTTTTATGGGCATCTGTCGACTGCGCCGGGCAATTTCCTCGAGGATATGATCGTCTACCGCTATGACAAGGTCGCCGACCAGCCGCCGGCCGACCAGCCGGCAATCGGTGAACCGGGTTCGGTCGGGCTCAAGCGGGTGATCATTAACCTGGCGAAATGGGGCAGCCTGTTCCAGGAGCTGAAATGGTTCACCGAAAAGACGCTGGAGCCGCAATTCGAGAGCTGCACGGTGGCGCGGACGACGGCAATGGGCGAGGGCGAGGCCTGCCTCGTCACGCGCAACCATCCGATGCACGATTCAGTGCCCTATCTGTTCAACGATCTGCTCGATGAGACCGACATCCTGCAGAGTATTTCATCCCGCGGGCGGCCTATAACCCGTTCATCGCGGAAGCGCGCGAGATCCTGCGCAACCAGACCCTGCCGGTGCTCAACGCGTCGGTACGCATCGTCCACAAGGAGGATGTGGCGCTGAATTATGCGCCGGGGCCGGCCTATTCGCTGGTGCTCTACATCAATCAGCCGACAAACGCTGACGGCAATGCCAGGATGCGGGCGCTGACAAGGGCGCTGATCGACGTGACGATCAAGCATGGCGGTCGTTTTTTCCTGCCCTACCAGCTCCACTACACAGGCAAGGAGCTGCTTGCCTCCTATCCGGAACTGCCGTCCTTCCTGGCGAAGAAGCTGCAATACGATCCGGGCGAGCTGTTTTCGTCGATTTTTTATCGCGCCGTCAAGGCACTGATCGGCACGGCCTGAAGCGGCGGCTACAAACCGTCAGGCAGCTTCGCCGCCAGCCAGTTCGCCGAACGCCTGGCGATGCCGATCGTTGCCGATGCGGCGCGGCCGAGATCGGTCTTGACCACGGCGTAGCCGGCCTTCGTGCGGTAGAGCACGGCGCGGCCGCCATCGACCGCCGCTTCATAGGCGACCGGCCGGACGGCTTCCGTTTCCGTCGCCGTGGCCTGCGTTCCGACCGCAGCACTGGGCCGATGGCTCAGTTCCGGTGGCAGCGGGTCTGTCGCGGCCGTACTGGCCGTCGTCAATTCAGGCTCGGAAGCGGTCGCAGCGAGCTGCGATGACGAAGACGAGTTCTGTATCCGGCAGATGCCGGAGACCAGCGGATAGTCGAAATTGCGCTCGTGCAGCATCTGGCTTTTCATCGCCGCTTCGCATTCGGCGATGGTCGACCATTTGGCGGGCGTCTCGCCGATATATTCGCAAAGCCTGGCGTCGCAGTCGCAGCCGACGATGGTCATGGTGACAAGGGCGGTCTTGATCACGGTCGTGTCCCTCCGAGTTGCCTGGCACATGTGCGCAAGACAACGTGTCTACGGCATCATCAATCGTTGCGGAACAAGGCGGGATTTGGCCGCGATTGTGGAATGAGCGTGACGGAGCATCACGCAACGTCCTGCCGAGGCCGACTGTGACCGAAAGGCCTCAGTAATCGTAGACATGCTCGAGCCTGGCGCCCGCCGTCATCAGCGCCGGCAGCACGATGTGCAGCTTGCGCACGGCGACGGTCAGGCCGGTGCGGCGCGTCGAAGGTTGCGCCGGAAGCGGGTAGCTGAACAAGGTGCGTGCACCTTCGGGAACATTGATCTCGTCATTGGAAAGCATGGTGACCATGATCTCGTCATTGCCGCCGATCTCGACGAAGGAGACGCCCTTGCCGATCAGGCGCGGGATCATGTCGGTGAACACCTGATAGCGTCTGGTGACGAAGATCGCGCCGTCGGCGCCGAGATCGCGCTCCAGCAAGGTGTCGGGTTCGTTGCGCGTCACCTCGCCGACCGGACCCTTGGCCCAGACATGAATATCGAGCAAGGCGGGATCGGTGGTGGCGGCGAGCGCCGACTTGATCAGATCGGCATAGCCCTGCTTGATCGTGTCGGCGAGGCCGAAAGCGAGCTTGCGTTCGCTGGTGCGGACGGCGCTGTCGTCCGCTGCCGGCTGGACGGCAAACAGGCCGGCACGCTTTTCGGCATAGGGAAACTGGTACCACGGCACCTGGTCGAGAAAACCGGCATAATCGGCCGCCACCTTGGCCTGGTAGATGTCGACGGCGGTGCGCTTGCCGGCTGTCGCTTCGGTGACGCGGCCGATCGTATTTTCATAGGCCCACTGGATGGCGTGCTCGATCGTGTGGCTGGTGCCGATGACCACCAGCATCTGGTGGTTGTCGAGGTTGAACTTGTAGATGGAGCTGGCGCGGATGACCATCGCATAGTCCTGCCAGAAGCGGCCGATATAGGAGAGATAGGGAAAACCGCTCGGCTGGTTCTTGTCGACGAAGCCGGCATATTCGCGGGCGGCGTAGACGATGGCCCATTCCGGATAGGTAAGAAAGGTCGATTCCTCCGGCCGCTGGTAGCCGGGGATCTCGGCACGGATCTTGTCGGCCAGCGCCTTTGGCGGGGCACCCTCGGCGACGCCCGGCAATGGCGTTGTGTCCAGCGACGGCGTCGTGAGAAAGCCGTAGGCCAGCCCGGCGATCGGGATCAACACGACAATGACGACGAGCCAGAGGATCGCCTTGATGATGCGCTTCAGCCAGCGGAACAGGAACATGGCCGGTCAGGCCGTGGCGAAATGGTCGTACACACGTTTCGACAGCCAGAACCCGACGTAGACGGCGAAGCCGCCGATGAAGATGTGCGGCAGGTTGGCGAAGAAGCGGGCCGGGAATTCGATGTCGTTCAGGGAGCGGAAGCCGTTGATGAAGATGCCGCCATCGAGGCAGCCGGAACCGGTGACCAGGCCGAGCACGCCGTCGAACAGATAGACCGAGCCGAACAGCTTGAAATAGAACACCGCCTGGCGGTGCGAGATGAAGGCGGCGGCCAGCGCCCAGACGCCGGAGAAGGCGTGCAGCAAATCGTCGTACCATTGCAGCGAGAACAGGCCGAACAGATTGCCGCCGGCGTCGTTGAAAGCCGGCACATAGCCGATGGCAACAACGCCGAAGAACAGGAAAGCATAGGCAACAGCAAGCTTCTGGATGAGCGTCATGAAATGTCCCCCTGCCGTCAGCCCCTTTAAACGGCCCCCGACGACAAATGGATAGTAGCTGATTTTGGCGCAGCGTGAAGCGTCGCCGGCAAAATCGTCAGGCGGGGCCACAAAGACAGTCGGCGCCGGGATTTCTCCCAGCGCCTCCCTGTCAGATCAGGACACGGTCGCGGCAGCAACTCCCGAAAGATGTCGCACCATGCCGGCCTTGATTTTGACGGTCCTGCCAGTCGCCGCCCGAAGGCAGCGTCCGTTCCGGACCACGCCGGTCTCCACTCTTGCGAGCTTTGCCCAGCGCGCCACCGAAGGTTTTTGCCGTCCTTCATGGCAGCATCGGTCCGCCGTCGGCGTTCGCACGCTTTCCGCGGCCCCGTAGGTCTCGGCGTCCATCCCTCCAACAAGCGAGCCTGTTCTCGTTCAGGGCCGTACGGGCCTCAGGAAATCCGCCGTTCCGCTTTGCCTTTCGGCGTGGCGATCGGTAGCCGCCTGAGATGGGTTTTAACGTACGTCGGATAAGCGTTTGGCGGAACTGCCGCATGCCTGTGGATAGCGGGATTATCGGGGACTGACCCTGCCAAAATAGCGACTTTCCGATCTCTGCCGCCGCCGGTCGGGATTTGCCGCCTCGATGCCGAAGCCGCATTGTCGGGTAATCGACCCTTGCCCCGCAGGCCGGCGCGGGCTTCAATGCCGGCAAATGATTGGAAGGCGTGTTCGATGGCCTTGGGGAGGCAGGCTTGAAGGTCGCGGTGGTTCTCAATCCGATCGCCGGCGGCGGCAGACTCAAGCGGCATTGGCCCGAGGTTGCGGCTTCGCTGAAAAGACATTTCGGTGATTTCGAGCTGCGTGAAACGCAGGCCGAGGGGGATGCCGAACGGCTGGCGCTCGACCTTGCCGCCATCGGCTTCGAGCTGGTGATCGCGGCCGGCGGCGACGGCACCGCCAGCGAAGTCGCCGACGGGCTGCTGAAGGCTTTCCGGGAAAGCGGCCGGACGGCCGAACTCGGGCTGCTGCCTTGCGGCACCGGCATCGACTTTGCCCGCGGGCTCGGCCTGTCGAACAATGTCGATCTGACGCTGAAGCGGATTGCCGAGGCAAAGCCGCGCAAGGTCGATGCCGGCTGCATCAGCTATGTCGACGACCATGGCGCACTGGCCAGCCGCCATTTCATCAACATCGCCAGCCTCGGGCTTTCCGGCGCTACCGACCGTGCCGTCAACGCCGACAGGCGCAAGGGCAAGGTTTCGGCCAAGGCACTGTTCTACTGGCGCACGGTCTGGGAATTCCTCCGCTATCGGTTCCAGGAGGTTGCGATCACCATCGACGACGGTGCCCCGGTTGAGGCGCGCATGGCATTGGTGGCGGTGGCCAACGGCAAATTCTTCGGCGGCGGCATGATGATCGCGCCCGACGCCGAGCTTAACGACGGCGAGTTCGACATCGTCATCCTGCGCGCCGCCGGCAAGCTGAAGCTGATCTGGGACATCCGCCTGCTCTATGGCGGGCGGCACCGCAACCATCCTGCGATCACCATCCTGCGCGGCAAGAAAGTGGTTGTCGAGCCGCTCGGCGGTGTGCAAAAGAACGCCGCGCTGATCGACGTAGACGGCGAATCGCCGGGTCGCATACCAGCGACTTTCGAGATCCTGCCCGGCGCATTGACGCTGAGATATTGAATCAAGGTGTTGAGACTTTGATTCAGTTGACTGCGGCTCTGGTTCCGGCGATCTCTCCAATCGACTGAAATCGATTGATAATCCGGCCAATATCAACTTGCGAGTTTAGCCGGGAAACCGGGTGCGCGCAGGTCGGTGCCGACGGCATCCTCGAGCAGTTTCACGATCATCGTCGACCAGGCGCTGCCGCCATAGGCCTGCTTGCCTTGCCTGAAGATTGCGTCGACGCGCGAGGCAAGCTCGAGCGGAACGCCGAATTTTTCACCCATGCCGAGGGCGAAGCCGAGATCCTTCAACGCCAGGTCCATGGTGAAGCCGATGTCGTAGGAGCCGTTCAGCACCAGCTGGCTTTCGGTCTCATGGACGAAGCTGTTGCCGGAGGAGGCGACGATGGCGTGATAGGACTGGGCAAGGTCGAGCCCGCCCTTTTTGGCCAGCATCAGCGCTTCGCCGGCGGCGACCAGATGGATGAAGGCCAGCATGTTGGTGATGACCTTGATCACCGCCGCCGAGCCGACCGGACCCATCAGGAACGAGCGCGCGCACATCGCCTCGACGGCAGGGCGGTGGCGCGCATAAAGCGCTGCGTCGCCGCCGACCAGCGCGGTGATCTGTCCGACGGCTGCCAGATGCACGCCGCCGGTGACCGGGCATTCGAGCGTCTCGACGCCTCTTGCCGAGGCGAGGGATGCAAGGCGCAAGATCTCGTCTTGGCCATTGGTCGACATCTCGATCCAACTGCCGCCTGCGGGCAGGCCTTCGAGCAATCCGCCGGGGCCGGCCAGCACCGCCTCGCTGACTTTTGGCGAGGGCAGGCAGGTGATGGCATTGCCGGCGCGGCCAGCGGCATCAGCCGGGCTGTTGGCGGCATCGGCACCAAGCATCACCAGCCGCTCGACGGCCGCCTGGTCGCGGTCGAATACGGTGACGGCAAAGCCGTTGTGGATCAGGTTGGCGGCGAGCTGGCCGCCGAGATGGCCAAGACCGACGAAGGCATAGCTCTGACGCGCGCTCACGGCATCAACGGCGCCTGCAGCATCTGCAAATGCAGGTCCTTGCCGGTCCAGGGATGCGCCTCGCAGACGGCTTCGTCGAGTTCGACACCGAGGCCTGGCTCCTTCGACGGGATGACGTTGCCGTCCCGCCATTCGATCTTCTTCTTGAGCAGCTTCGCGTGAAAACCGTCCCACTGCTTCAGCGATTCCAGAATGAGGAAATTGGGCAGCGTCACCGCAAGCTGGATGTTGGCGGCGCCGACGATCGGTCCGCAGTAGCAGTGCGGCGCGACCTGGATGTGGTAGGCTTCGGCCATGGCGGCGATCTTTTTGGTTTCGAGAATGCCGCCGGAGCGGCCAAGGTCGGGCTGAAGAATGGTCGCCGCACGGTTCTCGATGACGCGGGCGAACTCAAATTTGGTTGTTAGCCGCTCGCCGGTGGCAATCGGGATCGAGGTCGCGCGGGCGACCTGCGCCATCACCTCGGGCATGTCGGGCGGCACTGGCTCCTCGAACCACAGCGGATCATAGGGCTCGATGGCGCGGGCGAGGCGCAGCGCACCCGATGCGGTGAACTGGCCGTGCGTGCCGAACAGGATGTCGGCCCTGGTGCCGACCGCCTCGCGGATCGCCTTGACCATACGGGCGGAGAGGTCGATGTCGACGAGGCGCGGCTGGTGGCCGTCGAAGGCGGTGTAGGGGCCGGCTGGGTCGAGCTTGACCGCGTTAAAACCCTGCTCGACATATTCGAGCGCGCAGGCGGCGGCCAGGTCAGGATCATTGTAGACGTTCTTGCCGCGGGCGTCCTCCGAATGGACGCTGCCGCTGTGCGGGTAGAGGTAGGTATAGGAACGCAGCGTTTCGTGTACCTGGCCGCCAAGCAGCTTGTAGACCGGCTTGCCGGCCTCCTTGCCGATAATGTCCCAGCAGGCGATTTCCAGCGCCGAGAAACAGCCCATGCCCGACACGTCGGGCCTCTGGGTGAAGCCGGACGAATAGGCGCGGCGGAAGAAGGTCTCGATATCGTGCGGGTCGCGGCCGATCAGATAACGCTCGGCCATGTCCTCGACCATTTTCGCCGTGACATGGGCCGAGAAGGTGGCGTTGTAGGCCTCGCCATAGCCGACGACGCCGCCATCGGTGGTGAGCTTGACGAAGATGAAATACTTGCCGCCGATGCCGGGCGGCGGATTGCCGACCACCCAGGTCTTGACGTCGGTGATTTTCATTTTTGATCCTCCAGAACCAGTTCGGCGCCCTTCCATCCGGTCATGATCGCGGCGGCGTTGGTGTTGCCGGTTATGTTGTCCGGAAAGATCGAGGCGTCGATGACGCGCAACGCCTGGATGCCGTGTACCTTGAGGCGCGGATCGACGACGGCGTGCGCCGCGTCCGGCCCCATGCGGCAGGTCGAGACCGGGTGATAGACGGTGCCCGAGCGCTTCCTGAAATCCTGAATGAGATCCGCGTCGGAGGTGATCGAGGGACCGGGCAAAACCTCTTCCTCGATGATCTCGGCCATCGCCGGCATCGAGGCGATCTTCCTGACGAATTTCACCGCCGCCAGCATTTCAGCGACGTCCGCCTCGGTCGAAAAGGCATTGGCGACGATTTTGGGATAATCGCGCGGATTGGCGGAACGGATCATGATTTCGCCGCGGCTCGACGGACGGCAATTGGACAGCCCGATGGAAAAGCCCGGCCATGGATCGGGCGTCAGGATCGGGCGTTCGCCGCTCTTCGGAATGACGGTTGAAAACGCCTGGAAATAGAGCTGCATGTTGGGCCGTGCCGTGGCCGGATCGGTGCGAAAGAAGCCGCCGGCATTGTTCATCGACAGCGACAGCGGGCCTGAGCGCAAAAACACGTATTGCATGCCGACCAGCAGCTTGCCCCACCACGGGCGCAGGATCTGGTTGAGCGTCGGCAGCCTGCCCTTGAACGTGTAGTTGATGCCGACATGGTCCTGCAGGTTTGCCCCGACATTCTCGTTGGCGTGAACGACGGGAATGCCGAGCGCGCCAAGAAGCGCCGACGGGCCGACACCGGAAAGCTGGAGAAGTTGAGGCGAATTGACCGAACCGCCCGACAGGATGATCTCGCGGCCGGCGCGGGCGGTTTTCGTCGCGCCATTCTGGAGATATTCGATGCCGACGGCGCGTTTGCCCTCGAACAGGATTTTTGTCGCTAGGGCGTTGATCTCGACGCGGACGTTTTTGCGCTTCATCGCCGGGCGCAGGAAGGCGCGCGCCGCCGACATGCGGCGGCCGTTCCTGGTGGTGATCTGGTAGGCGCCGACGCCTTCCTGCGAGGCGCCGTTGAAATCCGGGTTGAGCGGCAGGCCGGCCTGGTTGGCGGCGGCGAGATAGCGCTTGGTGAGCGGATGGACGGAGGTCGAGCAGTCGGTGACATGCAGCGGCCCGCCGACGCCGCGCCATTGGTCGGCGCCGGCCTGGTTATCCTCCAGCGCCTTGAACGCAGGCAGCAGGTCGTCGAAGCCCCAGCCGGGATTGCCGGCCGCTGCCCAAGCGTCGAAATCCTCACGCGCGCCCCTGATCCAGACCATGGCGTTGATCGAACTCGAGCCGCCGAGCAGCTTGCCGCGCGGCCAGTGGTCGGCATTGCCGGCCAGGCCGGGATCCGGCTCGGCCTTGTAGTTCCAGTTGACCGCCGGGTCGAAGAAGGTCTTGCCGTAGCCGAGCGGCATCTGCACGTAGAAGCGACGGTCGCTGCCGCCGGCCTCGAGCACCAGCACCGAGAAGCGGCCGGAAGCCGACAGTCTCTCGGCCAGGACCGAGCCGGCCGAACCGGAGCCGACGATGATGAAATCATAGGTCTGCATGATGGATGCGGCTGGCTCCGAATTTCAGGCTGCAGCCTAGACGCCGCAAGCCGCCGTCATCACCGGAGCTTCCGGCATCGCTTGTGAAAAAAGCGACTGGCGATACCCGGTTTGGATTTCGGCGTGTTGCCGGAGCTGGTTTGGAAGCTCAGCTATCAGAATCGCATCTGCGCCCATCCGGGTCGAACAAGGCCGCCGCCTCATTGGCTTCTTCCAGCAGGAAGGTGAACACGCTTGAGTAGGAGTTGATCGAACCCAACAGAGGATCATCACTCTCCCAGCGAAAGACCCTCCCGTCCGGATTCATGGCAATTAAATTCCTATTATCCCCGAGTGAACCAATAAAGAGAACATCGTCTGGTGCATTGCCTGGCCGTCTCTGTACATTCGGTTCCAGTATGGAGAAGGGTTGTTGACCCGCCTCCACTAAATTTGTGCGTGACCAGCTGCGTCGCAGCCCATAGACGTTTATATAATTCGCAAACAGACCTATCCCGTTGTGGAGCATGAGAAAGCAACGGAAATTATCTGGGAGTCGACGCGAAATTTCAGACTCCATCTGCCCAATTCCGATGGCGTCAAGCGGCGCATACAGTTGATGCAAATACGCTTCAGGCGCTCGATCAGGAGTATGCCCGATCCACTCTGTTCCATCCGGATATGTCTTCGTCCCGAGGCGTTTCCATTTATCGACTAGGGTTCGGAGCTCTCTGTATGCACGAGCGTCTTCATTGCTTGACCATTCTTCCTGCGAACGCATTGTCCCTAATAGCTCCATTTACCCACTTTTGACGGGTTCTAGGGTCTACCTTGTCAACCTGATCTATCACATCGAAAACAACGGGCGAACATCACAGAGTTGGTAATCACGCCCGACGGTGACTTTCGCGCCTACAACCTAAGGTCGCCAGCCAGTTCGTTCGGCCGGAGACGTGAGACTTGCCAAGCTGCGATCCGCTGCGGAAGTCTAGTCTTGCTGTTGCAATATCGGTGAGCCTCGCTACGGCTTTGATTAATCTGTTTGCGTTCAGTAATGTTCGCCGGTGACAGCGAAGCGGGCGCAATAGCGGCTGGATGGCAACTTTCCACCCATAGCCGAAACTTCAAGCTGCGATCACAGGCGATGATCGGCAATCTGCTTGAAATCATAGCGCATGATCGGGCGGGCCGGCGTTCTGCGAGCGACGACCCTGAACCCGGCGCGCGCGAAGGTGGAGGCATATCCGCTGCCGGAAGCACTCGGCGATACGTCGGCCTCGAAAGGATAGGCTTCGAGCGCAGGCACATTTGCGCGCCTTGCGATTTCCAGAGCCTCTCCAATCAGCTGGGATGTTACGCCTCGCCTGCGGTATCTTTTTCGCACGTAGAGGCAGGACAAAGACCAGACCGGCTTGTCATCCACGCGCTTGAGCTGCCACAGCCGATCGAGCCAGGGCAGGGCATCTCGCGGTGTCACCTGGCACCAGCCGACAGCTGTATCGCCGTCGAAAGCGAGCAAACCCGGAGGCGGACCATGCTGGACGGCCTGCCGGAACGCTGCCTTGTTTTCCTCGCCGGGTCGCTTTCGATAAGAACTGCCGATCCGTCCGTACATACACCAACAGCGACTGCAGACGGCGCTGTCACCGAACAGGTCCTCGAGCGCCGGCCACAGATCGGGCGTTAATGGGCGAAAGCCAAGTGCCATGTCAGCCGTCATCCGCTGTTGATGTTGCTCAGTCTAGCCTGCACTGCGCGCTAGCGCATCATAGGTTGCGGTCCATGCGGGGATGTTCAAACCGGGGTTTCACTCAGCGTCCCTGTCGTGCTCCAGCTCCATCTCAGCGCAGAAAACCAAGCACGGCCTCCATGAACTCGGTGGGGTACTCGACATTCGACAAGTGGACCGCGGGCAGGACAACCAGTTTCGCGCCCGGCACCGTCGCCGCGATCAGCTCGCTATGGCTGGCGGCTGTCACAGTGTCGTGCCGGCCGGCGATCACCAGCGTTGGCCTGGAAATCAGCGCAATGGTTCGGCGAAGGTCCGCATCGCGAACCGCCGCAAACAGACCAGCCAAGCCTTGCCGGTCGATGGCCAGCAGCATAGTGCGAAATTCTTCGATGACGGGTTCGTTGGCCGCCAGCATACGCGCAGGAAACCAGTTGCCCAGGAACATCTCGGCGGTTTCCGACATATCCGGCGCCTGCAGCACGGCGGCAATCCGCTCGTCAAACTGCTTTGCCGGTCCGAGGTAGGATGAGGTGTTGCTCAGGATCAAGCGCTCGATCCGCTCGGGCGCGTGGATGCCGAGCCACTGCCCGACGAAGCCGCCCAACGACAGACCGAGGAAGTGTACGCGTTCAATGCCCAGGGTGTCGAGCAACTCGATCACGTCGCGGCCAAGCCGGTCGAGCGAATAAGCGCCGGCCGGAACGCTCGACCCTCCGTGGCCGCGAAAATCATAGCGCAGAACACGGAAATGGTTCGACAGCTCGCCGACCTGCATGTCCCACATCCGCAGCGTGGTGGCGATGGAATTCGACAGCATCAGCACGGGTTTCCCGGCGTCGCCGTCGATGCGGTAGGCGATGCGTGTGCCATCGCCGACGGTCACGAAATCCAGCTCATTCATGGGTGAATACACCTTCCTTCTTGGAGCGTTGAATGTGGCAAAGCCTAGCTGCGGCGCGCTTTTGATGATATTACAAAGATGGGACCATCTCTGTAATAGAAGCTGACATGGCCGAATTCACCCTGCACGACCTGCAATGCTTCGATGCCGTGGTCCGCTGCGGCGGCTTTCAGCCTGCGGCGGCCATGCTGCATCGCTCGCACCCGGCTGTGTTCGCAGCCGTTGCAAAGCTGGAGCGGCAACTCGACCTCGTTCTTTTGGATCGCAGCGGCTATCGCGTGCGCCCCACCGAGGCAGGGCTGTCGTTCCATCGCAGGGCACAATCGCTGCTGCGCGAGCTCGAGGGCTTGCGGCTTCATGCTGCTCAGCTGTCAATGGGCGAAGAAAGCGAGATCCATGTGGTGATCGGCGACCTTTGCCCGCGTCCGCAGGCATTGGGCATGCTCGGACGGTTCTTCGCCCAGTGTCCGGGCACACGCCTGCATCTGCACTTCGAGGCGGTGGGCGGCCCGTGGGAGCGCCTCTTCGATGACGAAGCCGATTTGATCCTGCACTGGATCGACAAGACCGATCCGCGGGTGGAATGGATCGATCTGTGCAAGGTGCCCTTCGTCCCAGTAGTGGCGTCGGGCTTTCTACCGGAGCGGATCAAGCACCCCATCACGCCGGATCAGATGCACGCGTTCACCCAATGTGTCATGCGCGACACGGCCCGCCATTCACCCCAACAAGACTACTTCATGATCGAGGGTGCGCCGCAATGCATGGTGGCCGACCAGGGGATGAAGAAGGAAATCATCCTGCAGGGCCTCGCGTGGGGCCACATGCCCCGCTTCCTGATCGAGGATGAGCTGCGCGACGGACGCCTGCAATCCGTTGCCGGCCGTCATCTGCCAGGCCGCACCGAGGAGTTGGTGGTGGCGCGCCGCCGCGACCGGCCGCACGGGCCGATCTCGAACCGTCTGTGGGATCATATCGAGCAAGAGGCGCCGACGTTGCGCCGAGCGCTCGAACCCCGGCAACCTGTCCAGTAGGCGGCCAGCCGGGGCTCAGCGAGGCCGTTCGGAGGGCCAACCACCTGCTGCTCTTCACTGACGTAATTCACGCCTCCGCGCTGCAATTTGCGCATCCGGAATGGGCAATCGCCTTCGACGTGGACCAGGAGGCCGCAATCGCCACACGCAAGAAGGTGCTCGACATGGTGTCGGCGGATGGCCTGCTCGTCGCAGGCATGCACCTGCCCTTCAGGAATCGGTCATGTTATTCGCGAGGGCAACGCCTATGCCTACGTCCCGCTCCGCACAGCATCTTTTCAACACTGTCGACCGATAGCCGAACCTCAGGCCGCGACACTGTTCAGTGGCGCGTTGACCTGCCCGTGCCATGACGATACGGGATCGGGACAATCGGCTTCGAGAGGATTGGCCAAATGGTGCATTACGCGGACGGGCGGCCGATCGGCGATCTGACGCTCAGGACGCTGGCCATGCCTTCCGACGCCAATGCGGCAGGCGACATTTTTGGCGGCTGGGTGATGGCGCAGATGGATCTCGCCTGCGGCATCCGCGCCGCCGAGCGCGCCAAGGGCCGCGTGGTGACGGCGGCGGTTAAGGAAATGTCCTTCGCCAAGCCGATGAAGATCGGCGACACGCTGTGCATCTATACGCATGTCGAACGCGTCGGCCGCACCTCGATGACGCTCAAGGTCGAGGCCTGGGCGCAGCGCTATCTCTCCGACCTGATGGAGAAGGTCACCCATGCCGACTTCGTCATGGTGGCGCTGGACGGCGAAGGCAAGCCGAAGGCGGTTCCGGCCGAAGGCTGACCCGGCCTGATTCCAGAAGACGGATTTAAACAGCCGTCTCTCCCGCGCGGGGGATGCGGACAGCGATACCGCGTGGTCTTTGGCTAACGGGTTCCCGCATGCGCGCCTGCAGCGCGACCGACGGGATATTGGGAGGAAAGACAATGCGTCAACACATGCTGAACGCTGCCCTGGCGGGTGCCTTTGCAGCCTTGCTCTGCCTGTCGTCCGCAAGCGCTTTTGCCGAGGTCAAAAAAGGCGATCCAGGCGCCACCTGCACGTCGGAAAACCGCACCATCAACGGGCAAGCGGCCAAGTGCGAGATCTGCTCGGCGACGAAATGCGACACCAGCGGCACGACGGTGAGCAATTGCCGCAAGGAGACGACCACGACCTGCACGATTGGCGGCAGGGTGGTCAGTCCCAACCCGAAATGGAACCGGATCGAGAAGCTGCCGAAGACCAAGATGCAGTTACAGCAGTAGCGCTCATCCGGAGGCTCCCGGGCAGGTTCAAACCTTTGCAGCACAAGGGTTCAGCTGTGCACGGCGTCGAACTTCTCGCGCGCCGCCTTGACGCGCTCGGTGTTCTTGCGTGCCCATTCGCCGAGCGCATCGACCGGCACCAGCAGTTCGTAGCCAAGATCGGTCAATTCGTAGTCGACCCGCGGCGGGATGGTCGGGAACACGGTGCGTGTAACGAAGCCGTCGCGCTCGAGCCCGCGCAAGGTCGTGGTCAGCATCTTTTGCGAAATGCCGCCGACCGCGCTGCGCAACTCGTTGAAACGCAGCGGCCCGTTGCCAAGCTTGCCGACGACGAGCACCGTCCATTTGTCGCCGACGCGCTGCAGGATTTCCGAGATGGCGCGGCAGTCCTCGGTGCGGTGCGGGTGCCTTGGTAACAAAAAAGTGCCTCCTTGCACATTGAGCGGCCAGTTACTCATATAGCTCAGGTATCTAAACGATACCAGTATTCCCGTAAGGAGAGCCCCTCTATGTCAAAACCCAAAATTGCCATCGTCATTGGTTCGACCCGCGCCGCGCGCTTTGCCGACGTCCCGGCCGAATGGATTGCCAAGATCGCCAAGTCGCACGCCGATATCGACGTTGAAGTCGTCGACCTGCGCGATTTCCCGCTGCCGTTCTTCGATGAGGTCGCATCCTCCGCCTGGGCGCCGTCGCAGAACGAAGTGGCGCAGCGCTGGCAAAAGAAGGTCGCCGGATTCGACGGCTTCATCTTCACCGCCGCGGAATACAATCATGGCCCGACGGCCGTGCTGAAGAACGCCATCGACTACGCCGCCAACGAGTGGAACAAGAAGCCGGCCGGCTTCGTTGGCTATGGCAGCGTCGGTGGCGCGCGCGCGGTCGAGCAGCTGAGGTTGCATGCGGTCGAGTTGCAGATGGCGCCGGTGAAGTCCGCCGTACACATCTCCTGGGCCGATTTCCTTGCGGTCAAGCAAGGCGACAAGAAGCTCGACGAGTTCGAGCACCTCAACCAGGCGGCAACCGCGCTGGTCAACGACATTGCATGGTGGGCCAGGGTGCTGAAGACGGCGCGTCAGGCCGATGCCGTCGCCGAGGAAGTCAAGGCGGCCTGAGCACAGGTTCGAACAGTCCTCCCAAGGATTAAGTCTCCCAAGCATTGGGGCGGCGCGTGCGCCGCCCTTTTTGTTCATACGGCATGGGCGTCCTGCGCTTGCCGTGGTCTGATGATGCAATCGGCAAGGCGGTCCATCTCATTCAGCTCGTCGGCGTGATGCTGGCCCCACTGGCAAAGTGCCAGCAGGATCGGCTCGAGGCTGAGGCCGAGCCGCGTCGCCGAATATTCGACGCGCGAAGGTATCTCGGCAAAGATCTCGCGGCGGACGAGACCGTGCTCTTCCATTTCGCGAAGCTGCTGGATCAGCACTTTCTGGGTGATATCGGGCATCAGCGCCTGCAGCGCCGACAGCCGCCGGGGCGCGTCGAAGAGATGGTACAGGATGACCGCCTTCCAGCGGCCCGAAATCACTTTCAGCGCGCGCTCCGCCGGCAGCATCGGCAGTCTCTTGATCGGCTTGGCCATGGTCACCTCCCGGTCAGCAGCGGACAAATTGGTGTGTAGTCGAAGCCAGGCAGATAGTGGCAAACAGCGGCCGATGCCAACAGCGATCGGTGCATGCGATGAGAGCCATTCAACTGAGCCGCTTCGGCGGGCCCGACGTTCTCGACATAGTCACGGTGCCGAAGCCTGAGCCGCAAGCCGGCGAGGTCCTGGTCCGCGTTCATGCGGCCGGGGTGAATTTCTTCGAAGTGCTGATGCGCGCGGATCGCTATGCGGTGACGCCGCAACTGCCGATGATCCCTGGCGTCGAGGCCGCCGGGATCGTGGAGGCGCTTGGGCAGGGGGTGGACGCTTCCTTGCTCGGCACGCGCGTCGCCGCGCCGTTGTTCGCCTCGAGCCGCCCGTTTGGCGGCTATGCCGAGTATGTGACGATCGACGCAAGCCTGGCCGTGCCCTTGCCGGATTCGCTCTCGTTCGAAAACGCGACGGCATTGATGGTGCAAGGACTGACGGCATTGTATCTATCGCGGCAAAGCCCGCCGGCCCGCAGATCGGTGCTGGTCGCCGCTGCCGCGGGCGGCGTCGGTTCGTTGCTCGTCCAGCTTGCCAAGCGCGCCGGCGCGAGCCGTGTCATCGCGGCAGCCGGCAGCAAGGCCAAGCTCGACCTTACTTTGTCGCTGGGAGCCGATGCTGCCGTCAACTACAGCAACACGGATTGGCCGGTGCACGTCCGGGCAGCCACAGACGGCGCCGGCGTTGACATCATCTACGACATTGTCGGCGGCCCGCTGACGGCGGTTGCGCTGGAGGCTCTGGCACCTCGCGGAGAGTTGGTGTTTGCAGCACTCGGCAGATACGCGCTCGGCGCCCCGGAGATGGAGGCGATGATCGGCCGCAACCAGTCGCTGAAGGGTTTTGCCCTGCTGCCGTTGCTGTCTACGGACGGGCTCCGTGACGGCCTTTTGGAGCTGTTCGATCTGGCCGCTGGTGGTCAGCTTGTGGTGACCAAAGGTGGCCGCTTCCCGCTCGACCAGGCCAGCCACGCACATCGCCTGCTGGAGGAGCGCGGCGCGACCGGCAAAGTTGTCTTGATACCTTAGTAGGTGCTCGGCAAGGAGCCGAGGATCCGGGCTTGTGCCGTTCCGGCCGTCAACGAACCCGGTAGAACGGATTAGGCAGCAGGAACAGCTTCTCGGCATGCCCACCGAACAGGTCGGATGGCTGGTCACCGACATTGGCAATTATTGTGTAGCCGGCCTTTTCGATTTCGGCCCTTATGGGTGCCTTGAAATCTGCGGCGGAACCGTATTTGGCCCCAGGCTGGACCATGTAAAGGTGCTCGTAGCCGGCATAGCCGGCCGACTGCAGGTTCTGTTCGGTTGCCTGACGCTGGTCCTCCGGACGTCCGGTGATGAAGAACACCGCGACTTTCGCCGTTCGCGCCTGCCGGAAAACCTCCAGCACCGGGTCGATCGCCGGATCCTTCGCAAGCTGATCCCAGGCGGCCCAGCCACAGGGACCGTCGATTGCGATGTCGCAGGCGCCGCCGATAGGGCGGCCGAAATTGTCACGTGTGATCACTTCCCAGTTGGCCAAAGCCGTCTCGTCGATATCGAGCACCAGTGCGGGGCGAGGCACCTCCATTGCGCGCTTGACGACCCAGTCGCCTGCCTGCTTCGCCACAGCGGCCAGGTCGCGATCATAGTCGCCGGAATCATGATAATTGGCAGCCGCCAGCATCGCATCGCCGACATTGGCCGGCTGGGACGGGCTTGTGAGAAGGAGCGAGTCGGAACGTGCCGGCGCAGGAACATTTGTGCCAATCATCAGCACGATTGCCCCGACACGCGCAATTCTATTCCAGCCAATCGCCCGCATCACGGGACTTTGCGGTCACGAGAAGTCGGCTGTCAAGCGAGGTCTTCCACAGGTAGTGTCTCAGTCGTCTAATCGCGGACCGAAATGCAAGCCCAAATTTGTATTGAGGTGTCGTTTGCCGGGAGCACGGTCGTCTTCGCGGTCGACATGAAGCCGCCGCATGAT
>NZ_JAMYPD010000034.1:0-51983 GCF_040320195.1 Mesorhizobium sp. M0768
GGCCGCCGATGCTGCCAAAGTTCCCATCAGCCATCGCATCAAGAAATGCGCCTGGAACGACGACTATCTCATCAATGCCATCACTCATATGCGATAGCCCTGCCTTCAAGGGGGAGATCGGCAGCTTCAATAGCCGCGCCCTTCTTGCAGCGTCGGAGATTAGCGAAGGCCGCGATGAGGGCCAATCTCCCTCCTTGAGGGGGAGATGGCCGGCAGGCCAGAGGGGGGCGCTGTCCCGCCAGCGATCAAAACTACCCTTCCCGCTCGCTCATATCCCGGAGCCATCCACCAGCGGCACATCTTCGCCCTCCCAGGGGCTAGGCATCGATCCCTTGCTGAGATTGGCCGACGGCAGCGGCATCCAGCACTTCAGTTCGGGTTCGGCATATTCGACGATGCGTCCTGGAGACGAGTCGGAGGCGCGCCAGCCTTCGCTGCCGAACTGATCGGCGCGGGCCCAGTAAGCCATGTCGACCTCGGCCGGACCCTGTTCGGACGGCCGAACCGTGACAAGGATTCTGCTGCCGTCCCTTGGCGCGCTCGACATGTGGCGCCACTGACCGGGCTCGTCCATTGCATTTCCTCCTGCGATCTTCGCCTCGAACGGATAGTCGCTTCGCGTTCGGAAGCGGTCAACCCGAACTTTTTTGCCTGAGACAAAACCCCTGTCCCGTCGTCGCGGAACAAGTCATGGCACGCCGGGTTTGGGCAAGTTGTTGAAGGAAGCAAAATGAGACCAGCGCCGCGACCCATCCTTACCATTATTGCATGGCAGGCCGCGTCTTTCGTTCGCAACCCGGTCCGGTCGCAATGAGGCAGGCCGGTTCCGATCATTCCATCCCACCGAAGGAGGGCAAGGGCGGCATAGGACGAGCGCTCGGCCTCGGCCTGATAACAGGGGCGGCCGACGACGATTGTTCCGCTATAGGCACCTATGCAAGTGCCGGCGCCCGTTTCGGACCCGACCTGCTCTGGACGGCCCCGGTGACGTTGCCGATGATGTACGCGGTTGTCTATCTGTCGTCGAAGCTCGGCCAGGTGTCGGGGCGCGGATTGTTCCACGTCATCAAGGACTTCTACCCGCGGTGGCTGCTCTGGTCGGTGCTGTTGGGTGTGCTCGTCGGCAACACCATCGAGGCAGCGGCGGATCTTGGTGGAATGGCGGCGGCGATCAACATATTCGTGCCGCTTCCCATTCCGCTGATCGTGCTGTTCGTCGCCGCCCTCATCTTCGCCCTCCAGGTTTTCGGCTCCTATACTTTGATCCGCAACATCTTTCGCTGGCTGGCGCTGGCGCTGCTCGCCTATGTCGGTGCCGCCATTCTGGCCAAGCCGGACGCCGCGGCGGTGCTGCGCGGGACGTTGCTCCCCAGGATCGAATTCAATCGCGAGTTCCTGTCGATCCTGGTCGCCATCATCGGCACGACGCTGTCCGCCTATCTCTACACGTGGCAGTCCAATGAGGAGGTCGAGGAGGAGATTGCCCAGGGGCGAACGACGCTCAGGCAAAGGAAGGGCGCCACCGCCGGCGAACTCCGCCGCTCGCGCCGGGACATCCTCATAGGCATGACGTTTTCAAATCTCATCATGTATTTCATCATCCTGTCGACGGGTGCTACGCTCTACAAGGCGGGCCACCACGATATCGACACGGCAGCGCAAGCGGCGGAGGCGCTGCGCCCGCTAGCCGGCCAGGCCGCAAGCGTCCTGTTCGCCGCAGGCGTGATCGGCGTCGGTTTCCTCGCGGTTCCTGTCATGACCGCCGGCGCTGCCTATGACGTGGCGCAAGCCATCGGCTGGAAAAACAGCCTGCACGCCCGGGCTCGAGAGGCACCCAAATTTTATCTCGCCATCGGATTTTTTACGGCGATCGCCGCCGGCCTCAACTTCCTTGGCTTCAATCCGATGAAGGCGCTGGTCTGGTCCGGCATCGTTCAGGGCTTCTCGACGCCGCCCTTGTTGCTGCTCATCATGCTGATGACGAACAGCCGCAGGATCATGGGGGAGCAGGTGAACAGCCGCAGCACCAACATACTCGGTTGGGCAACGACCGCCGCCATCTTCTCGGCGACGATCGGCCTGGTGGCCACCTGGTTCATGTAAATCCGGCAGGACAAGGGACGCCGCTAGTTGGATTACCCGTTCCCGCTTGCGGATTGCCCCAGCTTTGCCGGCCTTGGAAACTCCACAACATCTCCCACCGGCCGCTTGTATTGCGCTGCGACAATTGCATCGATCAGGAGATCCAGAGCCGCACGAGCCGTGCGGCTCGTCTCGTCCTCGCCGCTCAAATAGTGGCAGGCTCGTTCAAGGTGCAGGTGTGCGGCGGCAAAGTCGCTTGTCATAGGCATCTCCCTGTTGCCCGCCCGCCGGCAAGATGACCGCCTCGATTTAGCTAAAAGCAAATATCCACAGCCGGATTTGAATCAAATTGGCCTGACTCACTGCATGCCGCGGAGCCACTCCAGCGCCGTGGCCTGTGCCTCGCTTGCATCCTCCCCGAGGACCGCTAGGCCGTCGAGGATCGTGGTATCGGGACATAGTTCCTCGACGTCGCGCCGGGAGCGTCCGAGGGCGACTTGCCTTATATGTCCGGCCGGCTTCATGCGCTCTGCCCGACGCGCTGCGCCATCGCGGCTGAAGGCGCTGTGGCGGGTTTTCAGCGCGCTGCGGCGCATTGAATGAACCAATTGTGGGCGATGTGCCGCAAACTCCGTTCGCCCAATGCGCTACTTTTGAAATTTTCTCACTCTCTTAATTCTACAAACTCTCTAGATTTAACATAGATCGCTAGACCCAAGATCTTAAAATAGAGCGCTTGAGGGGGAGCCAGGAATGTCGAAAAAGCTCGTGGTGGGGCTGTCGGGCAATTTGACCCGGCCCTCGAAGACCAAGGCGTTCGTCAGCCACATCGTCGGGCAGGCCGCCGAAAGCATCGGCGCGGCCTCGGCCGTCTTCGATATCGAGGATTTCGGCGCTTCCCTGCCGCAGGCAAGGCGCCTCGGCGACCTCGACCCGGTGGCGCGCAACATTGTCGAACGGCTGCTGGGCGCCGACATCCTGGTGGCCGGCTCGCCGACTTTCAAAGGCAGCTATACCGGGCTTTTCAAGCATTTCTTCGACCTGCTCGATCCGTCGTCGCTGAGGGGCAAGCCCGTCATTCTCGCCGCGACCGGCGGCGGCGAGCGCCATTCGCTGATCGTCGAGCACCAGTTGCGGCCGCTGTTCGGCTTCTTCGAGGCGCTGACCGTGCCGACCGCGATCTACGCCTCCGACAAGGACTTTGCCAATGGTGTTCTGGTGTCCGAAGCCATCCACGCCCGCGCCCGGCAGGCGGTCGCCGAGGCATGCCGGGTAACCGGGGTGCCCTACGGCGTCGGCCTTGCCGCCTGAACGCACCACTGACCCGAGATCCCCTTTCCGATCCGTCCAGGAGCACGCCGCGATGACCAGATCCACCAAATCCAGGCAAATCAAACTGGGCGCTTTCCTGCCCGGCGGCGGACAGCATATCGCCGCCTGGCGCCACCCCGAGGCGCCGGCCGACGGCGCCACCAATTTCGAGTTCCACAAGCAGCTCGCCCTGACCGCCGAGCGCGGCCTGTTCGACGCCTATTTCCTCGCCGACAATCTGACGGTCGGCCTCGGCGCGCGTGAAGGCGGCAATGCCAAGATCGCCGGCTTCGAGCCAGTGACGCTGTTTGCAGCGCTGGCGCCGCTCACCACGCATCTCGGCTTCATCGCTACCGCCTCGACCACCTACGAGGAGCCCTACACGCTCGCCCGCAAATTCGCCTCGCTCGATCATCTGTCGAACGGCCGCGCCGGCTGCAACGTCGTCACCTCGGCCGGCGTCGAAACCGCGCGCAACTTCAATCGCGAGACGCAGCCTGCCCACGCCGAGCGCTATGCCCGCGCGCATGAGCACGTCGAGACGGTCAAGGCGCTGTGGGACAGCTGGGAGGACGATGCCTTCATCCGCGACAAGAAATCGGGGCGCTTCTACGACAAGGACAAGCTCCACGACATCGACCACAAGGGCGCGCATTTCAGCGTGAAAGGGCCGCTCAACGTGCCGCGCCCGGTGCAGGGGCATCCGGTCGTGGTGCAGGCGGGGCAATCGGAAGACGGTCGCAAGCTCGCCGCCCACTCGGCGGAAGTCATCTTCACCGCCCATCAGAACCTGGCGTCGGCGCAGGAATTCTATCGCGATATCAAGGCGCGCGTGACGGCCGCCGGCCGCAATCCCGAGCAGGTGCTGATCATGCCGGGCGTGGCACCCTTCGTCGGCCGCACCGAAGAAGAAGCGCGCGCCAAGTACCAGCAGCTGAACGATCTCATCCTGCCCGAAGACGGCGTCGCCCTGCTCAACGGGCTGGCCGGCCAGACGCTCGACATCACCGGCTATCCGCTCGATGGACCGCTGCCGCCGAGCAAGGAGACCGAAGGCATGAAGAGCCGCCAGGCGCTGATCCGCCAGATTGCCGACGAGCACAACTTCACCATCCGACAGCTCTACCAATGGGTGGCAACGGCCCGCGGCCATTATACCGTCATCGGCAGCGCCACGCAGGTCGCCGATCAGCTGGAGGAATGGTTCGGCAACGAAGCCGCCGACGGCTTCAACATCCTGCCGCCCTGGCTGCCCGGCGGGCTCGACGACTTCGTCGAGCTGGTGATTCCCGAGCTGCAGCGCCGCGGCCTGTTCCGCACCGCCTATGAAGGCAGGACGTTGCGCGAGAACCTCGGCCTCAGGCGGCCGGAAAACCCCTGGACCGCCGCCCGCTCGGCGGTGCTGGCCGCCGAATAATCCCGAGAAGCCCGATATTTTCCAAGCAGGAGGCAACACGATGACCTTGCAGCACATCGAACAGGCCGCCAGCCTCGGCACGCCTGACAGCACGACAAGCCTCGGCACGGACTTCCTGCGCCTCGGTGGCCGGGCGGGCATCCGCTTCCTGTCGCGCTACGGCGTCCTCATCGCTTTCCTCGCAATCTGGCAAGTGTCGAGCAGCGCGGGCTGGGTCAACGCGGCCGTGCTGCCGCCGATCGACATGATTGTCGCGGCACTTTGGAAGGGGCTGGTCGGCGGCACTCTGCTCGGCGACATCGCCATCAGCCTGCAGCGCGCCGGTCTCGCTTTCGCGGCCGCCGTGCTGGTCGCCATCCCACTTGGCCTGTTCATGGGTCAGGTGCGCACGGTCGAAACCGCGCTCGATCCCATCCTGCAGGTTTTCCGCCAGACCTCGGCGCTGGCGCTCTATCCCGTATTTATCCTGCTGCTTGGGCTCGGCGAGGCCTCCAAGGTGTTCGTCATCTTCTGGGCGACGCTGTTCCCGTTGCTGCTCAACACCATCGGCGGCGTCAAGCAGGTCGATCCGAAACTGCTGGAGATGGCCCGCGTCTACGGTGCCAGGCAGCTCACCGTCTTCCGTCGCGTCGTGCTGCCCGGCGCCGTGCCGTCGATCTTCGTTGGGCTTAGGCTCAGCGCCACCACGGCGCTGCTGCTGTTGATCGCTTCCGAAATGATCGGCGCAAACAAGGGCATCGGCTTCCAGGTGATGAACGCGCAATACAATTTCCAGATCCCGCTGATGTTTGCGGCAATCGTCATCCTCGCCGGCCTCGGCCTGATTGCAAACCAGGCGCTGGTCAGCCTGCAGCGTCGGCTCTGCCGCTGGAGCAATGCCGTCGACTGACCACCCGCCCTTACCAATCTCAACCAGGCCAGAACTCAAATCAGGAAAGACCCGGACCATGAAAATCTCCCGCCGTTCCCTGCTTGCCGGCGCGCCCTTCGCCGCCGGCCTTCTCGCCGCGGGCCTGCCGCGCTTCGCCTTTGCCGAAGCGGAACCAGTGAAGTTCCGCTCCCTCGCCAGCCGTGGCAGCATCTCTCCGCATGAGCTGGCCGGCGAGCTCGGCTATTTCAAAGGCCTCGGTATCGAGGTCGAGAATGTCGGCTATTCCGGCGGCGGCCCGGAATCATTGTTTGCGCTGGCCTCCGGCAGCGTCGATATCGGCTCGGCTGCAACCGCAGCCGTGATCAACTCGATCTCCGGCGGCAACGACTTCGTCGCCGCCTATCCGAGCAACGGCATCAACAGCAAGGTGCGCAGCGTCTTCTACGTGCTGGACGATAGCCCGATCAAATCGATCGCCGACATCGCCGGCAAGACCATCGCCGTCAACACGCTCGGCGCCCATCTCGACTACACCGTGCGCGAGGCGCTGCACAGCGTCGGCCTGCCGCCGGATGCTGCCAATCTCGTCGTCGTGCCCGGACCGCAGCTCGAACAGACCTTGCGCTCCCGTCAGGTCGACATCGCGGCGCTCGGCTACTGGCAGGCGACGTTTGCCGGCGCCCTCGTGGACAACGGCGGCGTGCGTGGCGTGTTCAACGACACCGACGTGCTGGGCGAGCTGGCCGGCGGCTTCGTCGTGCTCAGGCGCGACTTCATCGCCGCGCATCCCGACGCCGCCCGCAACTTCGTCGAACAATCGGCGCGCGCCTCCGACTGGTCGCTGCAGAACCCCGACGAAGCGCGCAAGGTGCTGGCAAACATCCTCGACAAGCGCGGCGAAAACGGCGAACTGGCGCGTTACTGGACCGGCTTCGGCCTGCGCCAGGGGGCCAAGGCGACGGACCGCGACATCGACTTCTGGGTCAGCGTGCTCGAGCGCGACGGCCGCCTGCCAAAGGGCAAACTGAAGGCAGCGGACATCCTCTATCGGCCGGGCGAAACCAAGACCAACTGACAAAAGCAACCGACCAACCAGTTGGGAGACGAGCGCGATGAGCAGCACAAGCGGCGGTCAGGTCAGCATACGCGACCTGTCCAAATCGTTCAGCATCAGTGGGCGCTCGCTCGCCGTGTTGAGGACCCTCAACCTCGACATCCGCTCGGGCGAATGCCTTGTCATCGTCGGCGCCAGCGGATCGGGCAAGACCACGCTGCTGCGCATCCTTGCCGGGCTGGAGGCTGCCGACAGCGGCGGCGTCGCCATCGACGGCAAGCCGGTGCACGGCGTCGGTGCCGAACGTGCGGTGATCTTCCAGGAACCGCGCCTGCTGCCCTGGTTGACCGTGCTCGGCAATGTCGCCTTCGGTCTCGAAGTGCGCGGCGTGCCGAAGGCCGAGGCCGAGGAACGGGCGCGCTTCTATATCGCGCTCGTCGGCCTCGCCGAATTCAGCGATGCCTTTCCCCGGCAGCTGTCGGGCGGCATGGCGCAGCGCGTCGGCATCGCCCGCGCCTTGACCGTGCAGCCCGAAATCCTGCTGCTCGACGAGCCGCTGGGCGCGCTCGATGCGATGACCAAGATCGGCATGCAGGAGGAACTGGCGCGCATCTGGAGCGAGGAGAACGTCACCATGGTGATGGTGACGCACGACCTCGAGGAAGCAATCTACCTCGCCGACCGGGTGCTGATCCTGCCCAAGGAGAAAGGCGGCGCGGCGCGGCTGATCGACATCGACCTGCCCCGCCCGCGCGAGCGCAGCGAAAGCCGCTTCGTGCGCTACCGCGAGGAATTGCTGCGCGAATTCGGCCTGCACTGAAAGCCGCCTAAGACCCCTGCCCCGCTCTTTCCTGGAACCGGATTCCCCGCCCCCGCATTTCCTTAACCGGGAGGCGAAGGAGCGCGGCATGAAAGCCTTATTCGCAATCTTTGGCGGCTTCGTGCTGACGCTCGCCGTATTCGCCAGCGGTCTCGCCTTCGCCACCTGGCTTCTAATAGCCAAGCCGGTACGGCCGGCCGCCCCGGTCTCCAGCGTCGCCGAACTGTGGGCCAAGGACCCGCGACCGGTGAACCCGGCCTCGCAGCGCCTCGAACGCCTCCCGGCCCGCCCGGTCCCCGTTCGCACCTCGGAAGTCGATCGCAGCTCGAAAACCACCGATGCCGCCGCAGCGTCGACAACCGACATTACCGCGACCGGCTCCATCCAGCCACCAGCGGAAGAGCAGCAGACGCTGCCCGCCGCCCACGTGGAATGGTGCGCCAGCCGCTACCGCTCCTACAGGCCGGACGACAACCACTACACATCCTACAGCGGACAACAGCGCCCCTGCATCTCGCCCTATCTCGGCGCCGCCGATGACGGCAGCTATTTCGAGGCGAGCGATACGTCGTCGGTGGAGGGCTACGCGCCATCGGATGAACCCGGCGCCGCCGAGCTCTCATTCGACCACGTGCAATACTGCTTCAGCCGCTACCGGTCATATCGATCGGAGGACAACAGCTATCAGCCGTATTCGGGCGGGCCGCGCAGGCAGTGCGAGTAGGCAGGCCGTGGGGTGGCGGGCGGCCGCAGTGCATGGCGCCTTGTGCGACCCCACCCTTGGATCGTTCGGGTTGGCGCGGCGTTCATCCGATACCCAAAGGAGAAATCAACATGGGCGACGACCGGGAAGACAAGATTCGTGAGCGCGCATACCAGATCTGGGAACGTGAGGGCGGGATCCATGGCGATCCCGAGCGGCACTGGCACCGGGCCGAGGCCGAGATCGACAGGGAGGCGGCCCTGCCACTGACGGCAGGCGATGCCCTGCCGGAAACCCGCGAGGTCGCGAGCTCCGACGTTTTGACGGTGGAGGCCCTGGCGGTGCGCACCGGCATATCGGGCGAACAGGCGCAGGAGCTGATCGACAGGCTGGGAAACGACAGGGCGGCTATCGAACAAGCCGCGCGCAACCTTAAGGGGAAGCAGCGGCTCGGGGAGTGACAGATGATCAGAAAACTCAAAGACGGAAAATACCGCCTCTATTCGCGCAAGAAGGACGAAAAGACCGGCAAGCGCCGCAATCTCGGCACCTTCGATACCCGCGAGGCCGCCGAAAAGCACGAACGTGAGGTGCAGTATTTCAAGAGGCATTGAGGCGGCGTGCTGTCGCTTCGGTGCCTCCATTAGTTGATATTGAACAAAACGGGAACAAAAATGTCAAGAGCGAATTGACTCTGCGAGGAATGCCTTCCTATTTGTGAGCAGGCGGGGCGGTTGCTCACAAATCGAGGAGAGCCGCGATGGGCAGACGAAAAAGCCGGTTCGACAGGCTGTCGGCGAGGGATGCGGAGGCGATCATCAGGGACACTTTGAGCCTGCGCAAGACGGTGCTGTCGTCGCAACTGCATCTGAAGGCGCATGGCGAGCTGTTCTGGCAGCTTTGCGGGCTTGTCGAGAAATTGCACGAGGTGCTGGCCAGCGTCGCGGAGAAGGAGCCCGATTACCGGATGGCGGAGCTTGGCCTGCTTCCGCTGCCCGAGGATTACTCGACCCGGAATTGAGCCATGGCCGGGCCGATGGACAGCGTTGGGCGTGCCGCCAAGGCCAACATGCTGCTCATCGTGGAGTGCGGCCATTGCTACCATGTCGGACGCTTCAGGGCGAATGACGTGGCCCAGGTGGTGGGCTGGAGCAAGCCGCTGGAAGCGATCAGGTTCAGGTGCAAACGATGCAGCCGCAAGGACACGACGGTGAAGACGCAGTTCATCGACCAGGACCATCCGCCCAAGGGCTACATCTGGGTGCTGCAGAAATTCAAGCGCTAAAACAACGAGCCTTGCGCCGGCGCCTGCTGCGGAAACTTGATCTGTGTCGCCGGTTTTTCGACGATCACCAGCGCGTCATCGGGCGCCGTGCGCTGCAGGTGCCTTGCCTCCGACCATGGCGCCGTCAGCCAGGTCTCGGTTTCTTCCGGCGTGGTCAGGATCACCGGCATCGCCTTTTCGTGGATTGGCGCGATCAGCGCGTTGGGCTGGGTCGTCATGAAGCCATAGACCTGGTGATCGGCGGGGCCGTCCTTGACCTTGCGAAGGCCATGCCAGCGCGTCCACAGGCCGGCAAAGAAGAACAGCGGGCGGTCCCCGCCGAGTGCAAACCAGTAGTTGCGCTGGATGCCGGTCTCGGGGTCCTTGTCGCCAGGCGTCGGGCTGGGCTCGGCAAAGCTGGTGACGGGCACCACGCAGCGGTTCTCGATGCCGAGATATTGCTGCCAGTGGCCGTATTGCGGATTGCGGATATTGGTGGTGCCATAGTCGGCCTTGCCCTTGACCCGCTCCAGTGGCGTCGGCATGCCCCACAGCAGATTGGCCAATTCGCGTTCGCCGTCCGGCGTGTTGCGCACCACCGGGCCGGGCTGGTTGGGATAGATGTCGATGGAGGGTTCGAGATTGCCGAGGATGTCGTGCAAGGCGCGGGTCCACTGGCGGATGGCCTCCTGGCTGGTCGTGATGTTGTAGAGATTGCACATTTCAGGCCGTTCCCGGATGCTCAGGCATCTTGTTGGAAACGGCCTGGAATTTCCAGCGCTGTCCGTCGGGTTGCTGACACGGCAGGCCGTGTCAGCAATGGTTTGTGAGACTTACCGCGCCGATTGTCTCATAGCTTGTGCGGCGACTGCGGCGAGAAAAGCCCTCGCCGCGGCATCGCAGGCCGCTCGAGACGGGCCTTTGGCGAAAAGAAGAAGCTCGGCGGCTCGAATGTTGAGCCCGTGCTTCCTTGCGAATGTGGCTAGATCGTAAGGCTTGTTGTCGTAAGGTTCGTCGTCGTAGTCGATCGTCAGATCGTAGTTTTCTTTCATTTTCTTCCTCCCTTTAGCGATCTCCCCCCTCCTGTCGCTAACGCAAAATTAACGTCGATGGCGGCGGGCGAGTCCACCAATCAGAGATTGTGTAACAAACGTACGAGCTCGCATGCTCACCCTCGCAACGGGGCTGCGAGCAATCGCCGCCGACCGGACCGGTCGAAAGAGCCGATTATGATGGCAATGTTGGAAAGGCTGCCACGGCCTGGTGCTACAGGGGTGTCCGAGACGCCTAGCGTGCCTAAATGGCCGGCATTTTCATCTTCCAGGCCCCGGTCCGCAGCCGGCCCCGTTGGGTCCGGCTAAAGGATAAATCCGGCTAATAACACCGTGAGGAGCAGCGACAGCGGAACGGCCGCAAGACACCAGATCTCCAACGTGTTGTTTTGCAGCGGGTCCATCGTCAGCCTCACTTTTTGGTTTGTCATTGTGACACTAACGGTTGGTCGGAGGTAGCGGTTCCAAGCGACGCCGTTCATGGAGCGCTGCCTGTGCTGCATATTAGCAACAGCTTGACGACCGCTACGTACCGCTTGGACAACTTCACTGGCGCTGGTGGATGCGTATTCCGCAGGACTGCAAGCGCCCTCGGCATCAGTCGTGCGGGGATCGATCGCCGCCCATGATCAGCGCCGAGCCGGTCATGCTCCGGAACCCGATGGCTGCATCTATCTCCGGCCGACGTTTCGCTACCACCGAGCCGATCCGATGTTCACTCCAGCCAGCGATGCGGGTTTACAGGGACCTAAGTCTGACCTGCCTGCGCAATGGTCTTGTGTACGGCCGGCGTCGGGAACAACTGCGCCCGTCTTCAGTTGATGGCGTCACCTCCTCGAGGAGACATCGGCGCAGAATCAGTCCCTTCATGCGCTGATTAGGGTCCGCCTGCCATTGCTGGATTTGGCAGGCGGACCCTTGGTTCTGTACGCTCCAGATGAAAAGCGGGTAAGCTCGGGATCACTCGTCATCCCAGAAACCCCGTAGAAACGTATGGCGGAGGTCTTCCTCGCCCCTGAGATGCTTGACCCGGCTTGACATCCGAGACGACCTCCCAGCGCGCGCACGCAGCGGGGTCGCCCTCAGCCTTCCAGCGCCTCGTGCTGGTAAAGCTCGTCCATGCTGAGCGTCGCAAGCGCGGCGAACGGCGCCTGCTTTTTCACGCGGCCGTGGCTCAGGATCACGACGTCGTCGCAGAACGAGATGGTGCTGCGATGATGGCTGATGACAATGGTGGTGCGACGGCCGGCCCGCGACTTGAGCGTCTCGACGATTGCCGCTTCCGACAGGCCGTCCACCGCATTGGTGGCTTCGTCGAGGATCAGGATGTCGGGATCGCGCACCAGCGCTCTGGCCAGCGCGATCCGCTGCCGCTGTCCCGCCGAGAGATTGACGCCGCGGTAGCCGACGACCGTCCAGTAACCCTGCGGCAGTTGCTCGATGAAGCCATGCGCTTCGGCCAGTTTTGCGGCGCGCTCGGCGTCGTCGGCCGAGGCGGTGTCCTGGCCGTAGACAATGTTTTCGAAAACCGTGCCGTCGACCAGTTCCAGCTCCTGGCTGGCGAGCGCGATGTGCTTTCGCCACTGGCCGGGGTCTATGCGGTCCAGCGGCGATCCATCGACGAGGATCCTGCCGCTATCCGGTTCGACGAAGCGGCACAAAAGGTTGACGATCGTCGTCTTGCCGGCGCCCGACCGGCCGATCAGCGCGGTCGAGCGGCCGCTGCGGAGGTCGAAGCTCGCCGCATGCAGCACCACCGCGCGCTGTTCCGAACCGGAATAGGTAAAGGTGACGTCCTCGAACTTGATGCCTTGGCTGAGCCCAGGGAACGCTGCGCTGCCTTGCGGCGGCGCGGGCTTGCCGGATGGGTCCAGCATCCATGTCACCTCTTCAAGCGATCCGCTCAGGCCTTGCAGCTGGCTCCAGGCCATTTGCAGCGACCGCATATAGGGCTGCAGCCTGTAGAGCAGGATGACGAAGGCGACGATCAGCGGGAAGGAAACATTGGCGAACCAGGCGCCGATCACCACCGCCAGGAACAGCATGGCGTGCAGAACCTCGGTCAGCGGCGGCAACGCTCCCTGGCGGGTTAAAAGCACGAAGGCCGCCCGGCGCACCGCGTCGGATGCCTGGTCGAAAGCCGCTTTCTCGCGTTGCTCCTGGCCAAAAATGCGGATCAGCCGCCCGGCATGCACCAGATGCAGCATCTGCGATGCGAGCTGGCTGTTGCGGGAGGCGACGCTGCGGCTCGGCGCCTTCAGATTGGCCGACAGCACGGCGTGCGCTACCTGGACCAGCGCCAGGCCCAGCGTCACCAGCAGCGTCATTTGCCACGACAGAAGCAGCAGGAAGGCCAATAGGATGATTGCGGCCGATGCATTGACGATTGCCCCCAACGTGATCTGGATGGCATCCGAGGCCCGCCAGGATTCGTTGGAGATGATGTTGAGCAGCCGTCCGGGGCTTTGCTGCAGGAAGAACGGGTAGCCCACCCGCAGCAGCTGCTCCGACAGCGCGCTGCGGATCGAATGGCTCGCCTTGCCGTAGATGAAGGTGGTCAGCAGCGTGTTGGCAAAGGCGAACAAGTTCTTAAGCACGATCGAGCCGAGGATGGCGACCGAAATGACGATCAGCCGGTCGCGCTCGCTCAGGCTCGATCCGACATGCTGGAAGACGGCGGAAAAGCCGGCCATGCCGATCTGCCCTTGCCCCATGATTATGTTCAGCAACGGAATGATCAGGCCGATACCAAAACCTTCAAGCGCGGCGCTGAGCAGCCCGAGCACCACCACGGCAGGAAGCAGGCGCAACTGCTTTCTTCCGAGCGCGCGGCGCAGCATCGGCAGGCTGGGCGGCATCAATCGCATGGTGGCGGATCACCTCGCCTCGGCATTTGCCTGTTGCTCCTGTCGCATTTGCGCCGGCTGCGGCGATTTCGCCAGCAAAAGCACCGCGAACTTGGCCGCGCCGAGCAAATTCATGCCGACGATCGGCCAGTGCGACAGCTTGAGTTCACGGTCGAACAGAGGGCCTTTCACCAGTTCGCGCAAGGCCGCCCTCATCGACCAGTAGCAATGGCGAAGCAGCCACGGCGCGTGGCGGATATGTTTCAGGCAAAGCCCGCCATTGCCCATGCTGTAGTCGCGGTGCAGCTTTTCGATGGCTTTGCGGTCGCGCCGGCCGTGATGGTGATAGATAGTCATGTCGGGCACATATTCGACCGGGATCCCAAGTAGCACCGCCCGCACCAGATAGTCCGTATCCTCTGCGGAGCGCAGCGGGCCGCCGGCGCCGAACCGTTCGTCGAAACGGCCGATGCGGGTGGCAACATCGCGGTGCATCGTCATGTTGCAGCCAAGCACGAAGCCGCCGGGATGGACGTCTGGGGTAAGCCGCGCGCGCACCGGCGACCGCTTTATGGTGAACGGCAGGTCGCGGGGGTCGCCGATCTCGACCCGCCCACCGCGGATGACCCGTTCGCCGGCCGCATAGTGCCGCTGCAGATCGCGCAAATAATCCTTGTGGACAGCGCAATCATCGTCGACGAAGACCAGCACGCGGCCCCGCGCGCGCTCCAGCCCGGCGTTGCGCGCGGCCGCCAATCCGGGTCGCGGCTCGCGAATGGCCGTGAACGGAATGTCAGAAAGTTCGGCTATGCCGGCCAGCCGCTCTGCTGTGCAGTCGGTCGAGCCATTGTCGACAACCACCAGTTCGGCAGAGAAGGCGGCGTAGGCGCGGCACGCGGCCTGGATCGACTTTATGCAAGGCTCGAGCACGTTGACGCGGTCGCGTGTGCAGACAATGAAGCTGACCGCCGGCGCCGGTCCTTGCTGCGGCCGCGGCGACATGGCCGCCGGCACCGTCGAGCGGCCGCGCTGCTGGAGCTGGTGCGATTTGACGAACATGCGTTGCTAGCTCAACTGGTTCGAAGGCAAAACCGCCGCGGCCGGCACGGACTGCAGATACCGCGACAGGGCATCCACCTGCCTGGTGACCGACATCGAGGCGAGACTGAAGCGCGGCGCGAAGGCACCGGTCCGAAACACGTACTGCTCGCGCCGCCGGATGAGGTTCCATTTCGCCGTCCGCGTCAGGAATTCGTGCATCAGCAGCGGCTGCCTTTCCCCCGATATCAGCTGGTAGAGGAAATAGAACAGGTTCAGCGTGCCGGCCTGGTAACTCGGCCTCGTCTCGGCCGGCAGTGCCGAAATCCTTTCTTCCAGCGCAAGGATCCATTCGGCGGCACGGCGAGCCGTGTCCATCGACAGGACCTCACCGATGTCGCGCAGGCCTTGCGTCTCTTGTGCGAGCCCTTCGCGCTCGAGGTTCTCGGCGACGATCTTCAAATGGGTCCTGCGCATTTCGCGCTTGTGCCTGTTGGTCACGCTGTCGTCATGGATACGATAGGCGATCAGGCTTTCGGGGATCATGGCCGCCGGGTAGCGGTCGGTCAGCCGCCTGAACAGGTCGAAATCCTCGGCATGCTTGTAGCTTTCGTCATAAAATAGAACGCTCTCTTCGATGACCTTCCTGTTGTAGACGACCGTGGAATGCATGAAGATCGTGAAGAACATCGACAGTATTCGCAGGATATTGTCCTGGAATATCGGATCGGGCGAACCCCTGACGATGCGGTTGCCGAGCAAGGTATCGAAACCCGCGCCGCATAGAGCCAGGTCAGGCTGCTGGTTGAACAGCGCGACCTGCCGCGACAGGCGCTGGGGATAGGCGATGTCGTCGGCGTCCATCCTGGCGACCAGATCGCCGCGCGCCACGGCCAGGCCTTCGTTCAAAGTTGCGATCAGGCCACGGTTTTCGCGTGAGATGATCGAGATGCGATTGTCGGCTTGGCGGTATTTCTGCAGGATCTGCAGCGAGTTGTCGGTCGAGCCGTCATCGATGGCGATGACCTCCAGACGCTCGTAATCCTGGCGCAGGACGCTGCCCAGCGCAGCGGCGAGATAAGGTCCCGCATTGTAGATCGGCAGCAGAACGGAAACCAAGGGAGCAGCAGCCATGATCAGCTCCGATCGGTTCGGTGCAGCTTGCGCGGCAAGGGTGACGTGCCACCATCAAGCGGCCTGCCCGGATATGCTCCGGCCGCGATCCATCCGGCATTGCCCACGTCCATGCCTGCCGAGATGGCGCCGCGGCCTTTTCCAGCAACATAGGGGAAGTGGCGCTTGAGGCTGTTGAGCGGCTTTTCGAAAAGCAGCCACGAAACCGAAGCCAGCATGAGCGTCGCAGTTCCCGCGACCAGGAACCGCCCCGGCCCTTGCTCCGAGACGTTGAGCGGGATCCAGGGCTGCGACTTGACAACCAGAGCCAGCACTATGGGATGGTAGAGATAGACGCCGTAGCTTATGCGGCCAAGGCCAAGCAGCGGCGGCAGTTCGAGAAGTTTTCCGACGCGACCGCCAATGCCCGTTGAACAGCTTGCAACGATGACCACCAGAGGCGCGACAGGCAGGATCTGCAACAGCAGCCAGAGACCCCATTCCTGCACCGGATTTGCCGGCGCCGGCGCAAACCACTGCAGAACGAAAAACGCCGCGGCGAGCCCCGGCCAGCCAGCTCGAAGCCATTGCGGCAAGCCGGCTGTTCTTGACCGGTAGGCGGCGAGCAGCGCGCCTGACGCCAATGCATCCATCGACGCCGGCGGCAGCAGGTCGCGCGCCAAACCGGGCGTTCCCGCGATCGGCCAATAAAACCGGTAGGCCAGCGACAGCATGATCACGCCGATGCAGATCGCTTCGAGGCGCTGGCGCGGTGCCAGCAGGACGATCAGTGGCCAGGCGATATAGAACTGCTCCTCGATGCTCAGGCTCCAGAAATGGCAGAGCAGCCAGGGCGTCCATTCATTCTGCGCCGCGTACCAGAAATTCGACAGATAGAGGGCATGCCAGGCCAGCGATCCTCTGGACTGCTCCAGGTCCACCAGCCAGACGAAACCCAGCACGGCGAAATAGGGCGGGAATATTCGCAGCGCCCGCCTGATATAGAAGGATTTCAGCGCCGGTCCGGTTTCGAATTCGGCGGCCGCTCTGGCTTCCAGCAGCAGTCGCGTGATCAGAAAGCCGCTCAGCACGAAGAACAGGCGCACGCCGATATGGCCCCAGAACGAGGACCCTCCGGCCGCGAAGAAATGGGAGTACAGCACCATCGTCACGGCGATGGCCCTCAGCGCGTCCAATTGGGTGTCGCGCGCATTTCCCATTAGCGGCATACGCCGGCGGGACGGCGAAACTGCCAATCGGTCAATATAGCGGCGTCGTTCACGGCGCATTCCAATCGGAAGCGCCCCCCTTGCGCAGAATAGGACCACCATTGTGCAACGCAACACAAAAAGTTGACACATTTGAAACAGGAACGTGAGGCGCGACTAATAAAAGCCAAAAAACAGCAGGAAACAGCCTGAATTGTCCATTCTTGACGATTTTTTCGCACTGCCTTGGCCCGCCGATATCGGCGAGAGGGTGCTGCGATGCAGCATGTTCGCCGCCATCACGGGCGCAAGATCTGGGTCTGGACACAGATGCCCCGCCACAGGACCGGCCGGCAACCGACGCTCGGCGACCTTTTTGCTGCGCTGGCGCGGCTGCTGTTAGCGCGACAACAGTGGGAGCAAGCGCAAGCTTCCCGCCTTCGAGTTACGCCTCCTTGCTGGCATTCGCGAGCGCCACTGCGCGACGCTCCGGGAGCGCCAATCCGACGAGCGCGCCGGCGAGCGAGAGCAGAGCGGAGACGTCGATTGCCGAGGTGAAGCCATCGCTGAACGCGTCAGTGGACGAGAAGCTTCCAGTGCCGGCGAACACCGCACCGGCGATCGCGATCCCGGATACGCCACCGAGGAAGCGGAATGTGTTGAACGTGCCGGCAGCCTTGCCGACCTCCGGCCGGGCGACCGCATTGAGAACCGCGTTCTGCGCGGCAGGCATGGCCATCGACACGCCGGCACCGGTAATGATCAGCGGGGCGACTAGCTGAACGTAGGGCAGATCAGGTGCGGCGATCTGCGCCAGCCAGGCCATTCCAGCCGCTTGCAGGATCAGTCCGGCCACCACAAGCCAGCGCTCGCCGACTCGGTTGATCAGGCTGCCGGCGATCGGTGCGACCACGAAAAGCGTGGCGGTCCAAGGCAGCAATCCCATGCCGGCGCCGAACGGCCCACGGCTCTGGGCAAACTGCAGAAACTGCGGCAACAGGAATACGAGGCCGTACATGGCCGCGCAGAGCAGGAAGTTCGCCCCTACGCCCGAGGAGAATGCGCGCGCCTGAAAGAACCGCAAAGGCAGCATGGGCTCGCGGGTACGCAGCTGCCAAAGGACGAATGCGGTGGCGAAAAGCAGCCCGGCCGTCAGCGCCGTCAGCACTTCAGAGCCGCTCCAGCCCACGATGTTGCCGCGCATCAGACCCCAGACCAGACCAAATGCCGCCGCAGTTACCAGGACGACGCCGAGGACATCGATAGCCGTGCCCGGCCCGTAACTCTCCGGAATCCGACGCAGCACCAGCGGGATGAGGACGATGCCGACCGGGACATTGAGCCAGAAGATCCAGTGCCAGGAGAGGCCTTCGGAAATCGCACCGCCCGCCATCGGGCCGATGATCAGGGCCAGGCCGGTGATGCTGCTGAAGATACCCAGCGCCTTGCCTCGCTCCTCCGGGGGAAAAGCGACGCTCAGCAGCGCCATGGCCAGCGGCATGACCATTGCGGCACCTGCGCCCTGGACCGCACGGGCCGCAATCAGCAATCCGGCATTGCCAGCGAGCGCGCAGGCAACCGACGCTGCGACGAACAACGCCAATCCGGCAACGAGCGTACGCCGGCGGCCGAACCGGTCACCGAGCGCAGCCCCGGTCATGAGTAGGACGGCAAAACTCAAATTATAGGCGTTCATCGTCCATTGCAGCGTCTCCAGCGAGGCATCGAGCTCGACGCGCATTGTGCTCAATGCCGTCGCCACGACCATCGCATCGAGAACGACCATCAAGGAGCCTATCGACGTGAGGGCGAGAACCCAGACCTTCGTTGATCCCGCACTTTGCTTGCTCATGACTATGGCGCCTCCGGCTTGAACAAAGGGCCCGCCAGGTTGACGGGCCCGTGATCCAGAGACGCGTAGGGAACATCAAAGGATTCCAGCAGGAGAAAGTTTTTTCGACCGAATCCTTTTGCCATCGTCGAGCGTCTATAAGACGCTGCGCCCGATGGCGGGCGCCTCTGCCTGGGAGATACGCATGAGATCGACCCTTGTGCGATGACCGGATCCGCAATCGGCACGCCAGAAGGACGGGAGCCATTCGACCGGCTGCTCGGCGAATTGCGGCCGAAACTGCACCGTTATTGCGCCCGCATGACCGGTTCGGTGATCGATGCCGAGGATGTCGTCCAGGAAGCTACGGTCAAGGCGCTTGAGGCGTTCCCCGGGACCGGGCCGATAGCCAATGTCGAGGGCTGGCTGTTTCGCATCGCGCACAATGCCGCGCTCGACCACCTGCGCCGTCGTGCCAGGTTGGATGCCGCGCATGTCGTTGAGGATATCGATATGATCCCTGATCCCGGTATGTCGGCCGAGGGTCGACACACTGCGGCCGCAAGCCTGCAGACCTTCATGCGCCTGCCCGCGGCGCAGCGTAGCAGCGTCATCCTCATGGATGTGCTCGGCTATACGATCGAAGAGATCGGCAACATTATCGACAGCAGCGTTCCGGCGGTGAAAGCCGCACTGCATCGCGGCCGTCTGCGCCTGCGCGAGGTCGCCGGCGAGTCTGAGGATCGGCCTGCGCCGGTGTTGGCCGAGCCCGAGCGGGCGCGGCTGGCAGCCTATGTAGAGCAGTTCAACGCCCGCGACTTCGATGCGATCCGCGACATGCTGGCCGAGGACGTCCGGCTTGATCTCGTGAACCGGCTCCGGGCGAGCGGCCGCACGAAAGTGGGCCGGTACTTCCACAATTACGCGGGTATCCACGATTGGCGGCTGCTTCCTGGCCTGGTGGATCGGCACCCAGCCATTCTTGTGATCGATCCGGACGACTCGGCCGGAGGGCTAAAATACTTTATCCTGCTGGAATGGGCCGGCGACAGACTGGCGAGAATTCGCGATTTCCGCTATGCGCGCTACACGCTTGATGGCGCCGAGGTGGTGCCTCTGCTTGCATAGCAATACGCGTTTCATAATGCCGAACACTGCCAGCTATTTTGGATCGCGGCCGCTTGCCATCCAAGCGGCCGCCCTTTTCCACCGATCGTGCTTTAAGCCGGTTGCAACTCCCTGCGCGGCAGCGGCGGGAAGGCGATCGCAATCGCCATCGCGCCAAGCCCGACAAGGGCCGAGCCGATGAACAGCCAGGAATAGCTAGCATAGGCATCGAACACCATGCCGCCGGCGAGCGGGCCGAAAGCCATGCCAAGGCTGGACAGCATGGTTACTGCACCGAACACCGTGCCGAGGATGCGCTGGCCGAAATATTCGCGCGCCAGCACCGCATAGAGCGGCATGACGCCGCCATAGGTGGCGCCGAAGATGACGGCGAGCGTGTAGAATTGACCAAGCTCGCTGACCGCCAGATAGGCGGCGATAACCACGGCCTGTATGGCCAGCCCGGTGATCAGCACCGGTTTAACGCCCAACCGATCGGCAAGCACGCCGTAAAGCAGCCGGCCACCCAGCCCTGCCAGGCCCTCGATGCTGTAGATGCTGACCGCCGCCATCGGCGCTATGCCGCACAGCATCGCATAGCTCACCATGTGGAAGATCGGCCCGGAATGCGCCGCGCAGCAGGCAAAGAAGGTCAGTCCCAACACGATGAATTGCGGCGAGCGCAGCGCCTGCGGAACCGTCATGCCGGCACCCTCGGCGGCAACGCTTGGGGCAGCGCCGTCGGCAGCGGGCTTGGGCGGCTGGCGCACCAGAAGCGCGGCCGGCAGTAGCAGCACCCACGCGGTTATGCCGATGTCGAACATTGCGGTGCGCCAGTCGTAGGCCGAAATCAGCCAGCGGGCGAAGGGCGAGATGGTCATTGGCGCCACGCCCATGCCGGCCGAGACCAGCGAGACGGCGAGGCTGCGGTTCGTGTCGAACCAGGCGGAGGTCAGCGCAATCATCGGCGCGAAGAAGGCGCTTGCCGCGAGGCCGACGAGCACGCCGTAGGCCAACTGGAAAACGAGCAGCGAACCGGTGCGGCTGGCCAGGACCAGCGCCAGGCCGAGCAGCACGGCGCCGGTCATGACGACGATGCGGGCGCCAAAGCGGTCGTAAATGGCGCCCCAGGCGAAGCCGCCGAGGCCCATTACTAGGAAGTTCAGCGTCATCGCACTCGATATGCCGGCGCGCGACCATTGTGTGTCAAGCGCCATCGGTTCGAGAAAGATCGCCAGCGAGAACATCGCCCCGAGGGCGACACAGGTCATCAGCGCACCAGCCGCGACGATAACCCAACGATAGGGAAGGCTCATTTCACTTTTCTCCCATGCCGGAAGCGTTGATACGGCACGACCTTTTCGAGCTTCGCCGAGCCGCTTGCGTCCGAAGGACGTTGGATATGTCATGAATCCGACAATCCGGTTGCATTTTTTATCCAGTCGGCGCGATGGCGCCATTCCACGGCTTTCTGGATTGACCGCGCACCATTCGAAGCTAGATTTCCAACCGGCGATCAGGAGCTGTCAAGCATGGCAAATCAGGAACTTCATCGCGGCCGTCTCATCGACCACCTCCATCTGGTGGTCAGGGATCTCAAGGCCAGCCGTCGTTTCTACGAGGCGGTTCTCAACGTGCTCGGCATACCGATCGGTGGCGCCGGCAATGATTATTTCTGGGCCGACGAGCTGTTCATCTCCAGCCCCGACAGCCCGGCGGCCCTGGGAAAGCTGACCGGCCGCCACCACCTGGCCTTCCAGGCAAATGACCGCGCCATGGTCGATGCCTTCTACAGGGCCGGGCTTGAGGCCGGCGGCACCGACAATGGTGCGCCGGGCGAGCGATCCTACCATCCCGGCTATTACGCCGCCTTCCTGCTCGACCCCGACGGCAACAACATCGAGGCCGTCCACCACGGCGCGGCCAACCGCAGCGCCGATTCAGTTAAGATCACGTTCTAGCTCTATGGACAGGTAACGAAGGCGGGGGTCGCTTGTGCTACTAACAGGGTAATCTCGAAGCCGCCGCTGTCTTTGCCACGGAGCCCTGCGCTATCGCGCCAGCGCCGCCATTTGGCCCGCAAGGAAGTCGACGAACAGCCGCGCGCGAACGGGCAGCTGTCGCCCGTAAGCATGGACGATGTGCACCGGCATGGTCGGCATCGCTACCTCGGGCAGGATGCGGACCAGGCGACCCGCGTCGAGATCGTCCTGCACGGCAAACCGCATCAGATGCGCGATGCCGGCGCCGGCAAGTGCGGCATTGCGGATGGCGCCGCCGTCATCGGTATCGAGCCGCCCATCCGGCACGATCATCGTACCGTCGGCAAATGTGACCGGATAAGGCCGGCCAGCCATCTGGTGGCGGACGAATTCATGGTCCCGTAAATCCTCGACCGATGCCGGACGGCCGCGCCGCTCGACATAGGCCGGTGAGGCCACCAGCATGATCGGCAGATTGGCGATCTTGCGCGCGACGAGCCCGGTGTCTGAGAGCGGCCCCATGCGCACCGCAACGTCATAGCCTTCGCGGATCAGATCGGCGTGACGGTCGGTGACGCTGAGCTCCAGTTTGACTGCGCCGTGCTGCGCAAGGAACGCTTGCGCCCATGCCGCGATCAGGCCACGCCCAAGCTCGACCGGCGCTGTAACGCGCAGCAGGCCGCGCGCCGTATCGGCCATCTGAACGATGTCTTCGGCATCGTCCAGCGCCCTGAGCAGCGGCGCCACGCGCTCGTAATAGGCGATGCCTTCGCTGGTCAGCCCGAGCCGGCGCGTCGAGCGCTGGATCAGCCTGACGCCGAGCCGACGCTCGAGCCGCGCCACGCTTTTCGACACTGCCGACGGGCTGGAGCCGACCAGCCGGCTGGCGGCATGAAACGAGCCGGCATCGACCGTGCGGACGAAGGCGACGAGACCGGCGGTCTTTTCGAGGATGGTGGTCATTCCGGAATTCCAGGCACGAAAGAACGGATTGCGGGCACCATAATACGCGTTTCGATCATGATTAAATACCGCTCATCGTCAACAAAGGAGAGATTTGATGAGCAAGCTGAACGGCAAGGTCGCCATCGTCACCGGCGCCTCCAACGGTATCGGCGCCGCCATCGCCAAGAGTCTTGCCACGGCCGGCGCCGCAGTGGTCGTCAACTACGCCTCGTCACGGGAAGGCGCTAACCGCGTTGTCGCCGAGATCGAGGACCGTGGCGGCCGCGCCATCGCCGTCCAGGGCGACGTGTCGCAAGCGGCTGATGTGCGCCGCCTGTTCGAGGCGGCGAAATTGGAGTTTGGCGGGCTCGACATACTGGTCAACAATGCCGGAGTCTTCGCATTCGAGCCGCTGGAAGCGGTGACCGAGGCCGAGTTTCACCGCGAGTTCGACATCAATGTGTTGGGCATCATTCTGACCACGCAAGCAGCAGTGAAGCATTTTGGCGCGGGCGGCGGCAGCATCATCAACATAAGCTCGGTCGCCAGCCGCAATCCGCAGCCGAACTCGCTCGTCTACGCCGCGACCAAAGGTGCGGTGGACACGATCACGCTGTCGATGTCGCGGGAACTCGGCGCACGCAACATCCGCGTCAACGCCATCGCGCCCGGCGGCATCGATACCGAGGGCCTCGCGCGCATCGGCATCGTCGGCAGCGAATTCGAGAAGCAGATTATAGCCATGACGCCGCTCGGTCGCTTCGGCCTGCCCGACGACGTCGCCCGCGTCGCGGTGTTCCTCGCCTCCGACGAAGCGTCCTGGCTGACCGGCGAGCGCATCACCGCCTCCGGTGGCTGGCGATAGGCATCGAGGGCGCGAACCTGCCGGCTCGCTGACCGTGCTACCCGCGGCGCGACGCACTGCAATCGATGACGAGAGCGATCTAAGCCCTATGTAGCAGCGAGGAAGGAGCGCCGTGCGCCATCGATGACGGCGAGATGCCAGGGAGGTAACGGATGACGGGCGACGAAAAAGCAATCCGAAAGCTGGTCGAGACGTGGATGGATGCGAGCAAGCGTGGAGACATCGCGACCGTCCTCAGCTTGATGACGGACGACGCGATCTTCATGGTTCCCGGCCGGGAACCCTTCGACAAGGAGATCTTCGCGGCAGCCGCGCGGGAGACGGCCGGCGTTCATATCGACGGCACGAGCGATATCGTGGAACTACAACTTCTCGGCAATTGGGCCTTCATCCGCAGCCGCATCAATATGACCGCGACTCCGCCGGACGGGAAGCCGGTCCATCGATCGGGATTTGCGCTGACGCTCCTGCGCAAGGAGGCGGATGGTGAGTGGCGGCTCGCACGCGACGCAAACCTGCTGACCCAGCAAGGCTAGAACCGGTCTCCGGCATCTCTGCACCTGGGCGAAGATGCGATGCAGGTCGCTCTGATTCCCTCCACCCGATCACACCGGCAAAAGGGCGTTCGGCTTGACATCGGCGATGGAGGCGAAAGTGTGCGTTTCGCGCACGCCAGGTAGTGGCAGGATGACCCGCTGCAGGAAATCCTGGAACACCGCCATATCGGCGATCCGCGCCTTGACCAGATAATCGAAACCGCCAACCACCATATGGCACTCCAGAACCTCCGGAGCTTTCGCCACGGCTTCGGCGAAGCGGTCAAAGATATGCGGCGCCGTGTGGTCAAGCCGGACCTCGATGAACACCAGCGTTCCCCGGCCGACCTTGCGCGGATCGAGCACGGCCCTGACCGCGGTGATGAACCCGTCGCGGAACAGGCGCTTCACCCGCTGGCTGGTTCCGGTCGGCGACAGCCCGACACGCCCGGCCAGATCGAGCGTCGTCCGGCGCCCGTCCTCCTGCAGCAGCCGGAGCAGGCTGCGGTCTATCTGGTCGAGGTCGTCCATTTCACAATCCACGCTATCTCAGGGATTTTATGTGCTGATTTCACGCAAAGATGTCGAAATCAACGTATTTCATCGCATAAACCCCCGCAATAGCCTGCGCTTCTCTCACCCACTCAAAGCAAATGTGGTGAGCCGATTTCGAGAAACAAAAGGAGTGCAGGATGACCAAGGAAGCGTTCAGCCCAGCCGGCAGGAGTGCGGCGGAAATCAGCAAGGGAGCGACCGAGATCCTGGTGCTGAGCGAAGCCGACGTGATGGCGTGCATCGACCTCAGTCAGCTTCTCGATGTTCTGGAAGACGGCTTCAAGGCGCTGTCACAAGGCAAGGTCGTCAATCCACCCCGACCACAGCTCGACATCCCCGAGGCCGGCTACAGCCTCGCCATGCCGGCCTGGATGGAGGGCATGAACCTGACCGTCAAGATCGTCAACGTCTTCGAAGGCAACCTGGCCAAGAACCTGCCCAGCCACCTCGCCACCATCACCCTGTTTGATCCGCTGTCCGGCCTGCCGGTCTGTATCATGGACGGCACCTTCATAACCGCGGTGCGGACCTCCGGCTCCGCCGTGCTGTCGGTGCGCACGCTTGCCCGCAGGGACGCCAGGATAGCGACCGTGGTCGGCGCCGGCGTGCAGGCCAACCAGCACCTGCATCTGTTGCCCTTGGTGCGCGACTTTGCCGAAATCCATGTCGCTTCGAAGAGCTTCGACGATGCGGCAGCGCTTGCCCGGCTGCATCCGTCGGTGGTGGCGGTCGCCGATCTCGAGACGGCAGTGCGCAGTTCCGACGTGGTGTGCCTGGCGACCCACTCCTACCAGCCGGTGATCGACGCAGGCTGGGTCCAGCCGGGCACGCATGTCTCCTCGGTCGGGGTGGCGCCGCCCGGCGGTGAAATGCCGATCGAGCTCATCGGCAGATCCAGTCTTTTTGTCGAAACCAAGGATGCATTCAAACCGACCCCGGTCGGATCTTGCGAGCTTGCCGGCTTCGACCCGGATTTCGGCACCGAGCTTGGCGCCATGCTGCTCGACCGCGCGCCGGGCCGCGTTTCGGATCAACAGATCACCACCTACAAGGCGATGGGCACTGCGATGGAAGACATGGTCGCTGCCGACCTCGTCTATCGTTGCGCCCGGCGTCTGCGCAAGGGAAAGCTCATCGTGCTGTAGGGGCGCGCCGCACGCCAGGCGGGATCGACGGTGCTGACAATGGCGCTTTCGCGCAAGCGGCCGGGCTAAAGGCCGGCCCCTCAGGCCGGCTCGCGCTTCAGCGCCTGCGCCATGCAGTGAATGCCGCCGCCGGTCTTCGAGATCTCGCTCATGTCGATGGCCGCCACCTCGAAGCCGCGCGCCTTGAGCTGGCCGATCAGCGTCTGGCTCGAGGTCGGGGCGATTACCCTGTCCTTGCCCAGCGACATGAAGTTGCAGCCGAGCGCCATAGTATCCTGGAACGGCACGTCGATGATCTCGTGGCCCTTGCCCTTCAGCCAGTCGACGATGCCGGGCTCTGTACAGGCAAGGCAGACGGCGGTCAGCTTTTCGGCGATCGGCACCACCATCAGGTCGATATGGACGTAATACTCGTCGATGAAGGCGATGCGGGTCTCCCAGCCCTCCTTGTCGAACCAGGCCTGGACCTGGCGCGCGCCCTCCTCCTGCGTGCGGGCGCCACCGCAGCCGATCAGCACGACGCCGTCCTCGATGACGTTGAAGTCGCCGCCCTCGAACGTGCCCGCGGTGACCATGTCGTAGATCGGGATGCCGAGCTTCTCATAGGTGCGGATCGCCGCGTAGTTCTCGCCGCGCCGCCACCATTGCGACATGGCGGTGATGATGGCGCCGTACGGCGTCATGACGCTGGAATCGCGCGAGTAGACCTGCATCGGCAGTTCCGGCGTCGGCTCGTGCCAGTGGATGTTGACACCGAAATGCTCATAGGCGGCGACCAGGTCCTTGTGCTGCGCCTGCGCGATCTGGACGTTGCATGGCGCTTCGCGCAGATGCTTGCGCGACAGCGAGCTGGTCGAGAGATGGCGCAGGAAATTCGGCGAGCCGAGCAGCACGTCGGTCAGCACGTCGGTTTCGTTGGCGAAGCCCCAGGCGGTCAGCGGCTTGGTTCCGCCGGCCGGGTTCCGGTGCTGCAGCGAAAACGCCTCGGCGACGATGCGGTCATGGACGGTCATGGGGTTTCTCCTCGTGAAGGGCGGCTTGGTTGATCATGCGGCTTGGTTGCCTGGTATCCACCAATCCCGTCCGCGCGGGGTGGTGATGTATTCCGGCCAGCGAAATCCGATGGGCGGATCGTAGTCGCAGAGCGGCGCGATCCAGTTCGAGCCGCCGATGCCGCCGGTGCGGGCGACGAATTCATCCATCGCCGCGTTGCGCGCGGCATCGTCTTCCAACAGGCGAAGTGCTGCCAGCGCGACCGTCTTTGCGGCGCAGATGACCATTGGGTCGATGGTGGCAGAAATGCCGCCCAGCGCATTCATCGCCCAGGACGGAAACGCGTGGCCGTTCTCGGATCGCAGCGCCGGCCGGGCGACGTAGAACCGCGCCGTCGGCGTCTGCCACGACATGTCGGTGTAATCGTCGGAGGTCGAATTCAGCTGCGATGGCGGCAAGTCACGGCGCAGGATCGCCTCGGCATCCTGTGGTGCAATCAGCCGCTCCAGTTCGTCGATGAATGGTTCCTCGGTCGCCTCGCCCCCGGCATTGACCTGGACTTCGCGGGCGATCGCCTTGGCCGTCTTGTCCCAGCACGGCGGCCCGACCGCCGCCAGCGCGTCGAAGGCAATGCCGGCCATTGCGTGGTTGGCAAGCCCCGGCCGCGACTTCGACACCCAGTGCCGCTCATGGCGGCAGCCGCTCATCCTGGCTGCGGCTTCCGCATTGCGGTCGAGCACGGCGGTGACCTGCTCGGCCATCGCAAGCGTCGGCACGCGGATCATGTACTGGATCTCGGCCAGCCCGGCCGGCAGATTGTCGGCGGTCGCCTGGCCCGCCGTCAGGATCGCCTCGCTGATCGACCAGCCACCCTGGTGCGGCAGCATGGAATCGCGCAGCGCCTTGGAGGCCATGTACATCATCATGAGCGCGTCGTTGGCGCCGGGCGCCCTGACTGCCGAATGCGCCTGCGGGATGGGTGCTGCGCCGCCTGCCGCCCTCGCCCAATGTTCCGGCTCGTCGCACACAAAGCGGTAGATCATCGCATAGGCCGCACCGCAATGCGTATCCCAGCGCGCGGTATTGCAGAGCGGCAGCATATAAAAAGGATGGAAGGAGACCATGCCCGCCAGCCCATCGTAATAGCCCTTCGCGGCATGGATCGGCTTCGACCCGCGCACCTTCTCCGCCGGCTCGCCGGTGAAGCGCAGCGTGCCTGATATGCCGTGGCGCTGCATCGCCGCCTTGGTCGCCAGCAGCCCGCCGAGGCTGGCAATGCCGAGGCCGGAATGCGGATCGGTGTGGCCGCCAGCCTGTTCGCCGAGGCCCGGGCGCGGTCGCTTCACCGTCGCCGCATCCTGGCAATTGCCGGGCACTGCATCATACTCGGCATACAGGCCGATGGTCGGCCCCGCGCCATTGGTCCAGTGGGCGCAGAAGGCGGTCGGCATGCCGCCAGAACCTTCCTCGACGGAAAAGCCTTCGTGCTTCAGATGCTCGACATACCAGGCGGCCGACTGGTATTCGCGCCAGGCGGTCTCGCCGAAATCGAAGATCGCCCGAGTCCACGCCGATAGCGACGGCTGGATGTCGTCCAGAAAGGCAAGTGCGGTCACTTGCGCGGAGGTCACCGGTTTCTCCATGGCGGAAAGAAAGCAGTGAAGCGCCCCGCCAAAAAGTGATATGTTTTCCCGGCTCATGCAAATTCGGTTCACCTCTTGAGAATTCCCTCGACGCAGGCGCTGCGCGCCCTCGACAGTTTTGCCCGCCACGGCAGCGTCTGGCGCGCCGCCGACGAACTGCATCTGACCCGCAGCGCAGTCAGCCATCAGCTTCGCCTGCTCGAACGCGATCTCGGCTTCGACCTGCTCGAGCGCATTGGCAAGGGCGTGGCGCTGACGCCACGCGGCCAGCGCTATGCCAGCGACGTGCGCAAGGCGCTGACGGTGCTGGGCGACGCGGTGACACGCCATGCCGGCACCGGCATCGGCGGCTCGTTCAGCGTCAGTTGTACGCCGGGTTTCGCCTCGCTGTTCCTGTGCACCCATATCGGCGAGTTCCGGCAGATGTACCCCGATGTCGCGCTGCGCATCCTGACGCCGCGCCGTCTCGACGACGTGAGCAATGCCGAGGCCGATGCCTTCATCGCCTTCGGCGTCGGCAATTGGCCGAACCGCGCGGTCGAGCTGTTGTGCGGGATCTCCTTTACGCCGCTGTGCAGCCCGACGCTGCTCAACAAGATCGGCGGCTTCTCCAAGCCGGCCGACGTGCTGCGCGCCAATCTCCTGCATCTCGGCGATACCGAGGACTGGGCGCGCTGGCTGGCGCTGTCCAAGGTCGAGAACCCCGACCCGGAAGGCGGCATCTTCTTTTCCGACATGAACCTGGTCTTTTCGGCGGCGATCGCCGGCCAGGGCATCGCCATGGGCGACGAGCTGACCAGCGGCCGGGCACTGAGCGAAGGCCGGCTGGTCCGCCCCTTCGACATAGCGATCAATTCACCGCGCTCGTATTTTCTGGTTTCCGAGCACGCCAAGGCGGCGCATCCGGTGCTGGAGGCGTTTGGGCGGTGGCTGCGGTCGAAGCTGTCGGAGAACCAGCGTTAATCTCCCCCCTCGAGGGGGAGATTGGCGCATAGATGAATCAAATTTGCCGATCAGGCGAAAACTATTCGGTTGCGGTGAGCCGCCGCCCTGCCTACGATTTCGGCTACGCTAAGGAAAGGGCAGGATGCAGCAACCCGGCCGGGCCGCAGAGATCAAGGCAATCGGGATCGGCAAGAGCTTCGGCTCGTTCCGTGCGCTGGACGATCTGACGCTCGATATCGGCCGTGGCGAGTTCCTCACCCTGCTCGGCCCCTCCGGTTCCGGCAAGACCACCTTCCTGATGATCCTTGCCGGCTTCATTCAGCCGACCGACGGTCGCCTTTACAGCGACGGCGTCGACATCACCGAGCGGCCGGCCGAGCAGCGTGCCGCCGGCATGGTATTCCAGGGCTATGCGCTGTTCCCGCATATGAGCGTCGAGGCCAACATCGCCTTTCCGCTCAAGGTGCGAAAGAAACCGGCGGCCGAGATCAAACGCCGCGTCGGCGAAATGATCGAGCGCGTCGGGCTCAAGGGCCACGAAAAGAAACTGCCGTCGCAATTGTCCGGTGGCCAGCAGCAGCGGGTCGCACTGGCGCGGGCGCTGGTGTTCGAGCCGGGCGTACTTTTGCTCGATGAGCCGTTTTCAGCACTCGACAAGGGCCTGCGCGGCCAGATGCAGGCCGAGATGAAGCGGTTGCACCAGGAGACCGGCACCACCTTCGTCTTCGTCACCCATGACCAGAGCGAGGCGCTGGCGTTGTCATCTCGCGTCGCCATCTTCAACCACGGCAAGTTGCTGCAGGTCGGCGCGCCGGACGAGGTCTACGACCGGCCGGACAACCGCTTCGTCGCCGAGTTCCTGGGCGAGATCAACATGCTGCCGCTGAAGGGCGTACGCCCGGCCAACAATGGCTCGACGGGCCTCTGCGAAGACCGCGCGATCAGCATGCGCTGCAAGGCCGAGAAGGTCCGGGGCGACGCCATCCTGGCGATCCGGCCCGAATACATGTCGATCGCCCGCGAAGCCGCGACAGGCGAGAACGGCATTGCCGCGACTGCCGTCGCCTCGACCTATCTCGGCGCTGCGACGCGGCTCGATCTGACGACGCGGCAAGGCGCCAAGGTGACGATCTCTGTGCCGAACGAGGTCGCCGCTTCCGCGCTCAGCAAGGGCAATTCCGTCTGGCTGACCTGGCCGGCGGAGAAAGGCTTCCTCCTTCCGAACGGAGGACAATGACGATCGGCGCGGCGAATTCGCCAAGCTGACTTTCAGGAAATATCAACGACAAAAAAGGGGAACTGACATGACAAACCAAACCAAGAAAAATTCCATCGAGGCGCTATCCGCCAGGGCAGTGCGCGGCGAGATCTCGCGCCGGCAGTTTACGCAGCTGGCCGCACTGGTGCTGGCCGGCACGCCGATGCTGCTGCGCTCGACCGGCGCCTTTGCCGCGGCTAAGGAACTGGTGCTCGTCAACTGGGGCGGCGACGCCATTACCGCCTATGACGCGGCTTACGGCCAGGCCTTCACCAAGGAAACCGGCATTGTCGTTAAGATGGACGGCTCCGGCCCGACCGAAGGCGCGATCGCGGCGCAGTTCAAGAGCGGCGCCCCGACCTGGGACCTGGTCGACGTCGATCCGTTCTCGGCCATCACGCTCGGCGCCCAAGGCATGCTCGAGCCGATCGATTATGCGGTCGTCGACAAGAAGAAGATGCGGCCGGGCTTCGGCTGGGAATACGCCGCCTCGACCTATTTCTTCTCCTATGTCATCGCCTATGATGCCGAGAAATACGGCAGCCAGGCACCAACCGGCATGGCCGACTTCTTCGACGTGGCAAGATTCCCCGGCAAGCGCTCGCTCTACAAATGGGGCGTGTCGAGCTGGGAAGCGGCACTGCTCGCCGACGGCATCGCACCGGCATCGCTCTACCCGCTCGACCTCAAGCGCGCGCATGACAAGATCGCCGCCTTCAAGGAAAACGTCGTCGCCTATTGGGGTGGCGGCGCCGAAAGCCAGAGCGTGCTGCTCAATGGCGAGGCCTCGATGGCGATCGTCTGGTCGACCCGGGCTTCGCTCATCGAGCAGGATTCCGGCGGCAAGATCAAGTTCATCTGGGACCAGGGCCTGATCTCGCCCGGCGCGCTCGCCGTGCTCAAGGGCAATCCCGGCGGCAAGGACGCGGCGATGAAGTTCATCGCCAGCACCCAGGACCCGGAGAAGGAACTCATCATGTTCGAAAAGCTCGGCCAGGGTCCGGCCAACCCGGCCACCGATGCGCTGATACCCGCCGACAAGAGGCGCATCAATCCGGTCGATCCCGAGAACATGAAGAAGCAGATCCCGCTCGACATGGATTGGTACGCCAAGAACTACGGGGCGGCACTCGACGAATACACGAAGATCATCTCCGCCTGATAAGCCGGGATAACCGGATGAGAGCATACCTCTCCGACAGGATGGGCGCGGCGCTGTTGATGGCGCCGCTGCTCCTCTTTCTTGTGCTGGCCTATGCCTGGCCATTCCTTGGCGTGGTTAAATGGAGCTTCACCCTGCCCACGCCGGGGCTGGGGCAGTACAATGCGCTGCTCACGGATCAGTTGGTGCAGTCGGTCTTCATCCGCACGCTGCGTATCGCCGCGATCGTGACGATCGTTTCGGTTGTCGCCGCCTACGCCATCACCGTTGTCTGGGTACGCGGCACGCCGGTGCAGCGCGTCGTGGCCGAGTTCTGCATCCTGGTGCCGTTCTGGATCTCGGTGCTGACGCGCGCCTTCGGCTGGGTGGCGCTTTTGTCCAATCGCGGCCTGATCAACACCTGGCTGCAGGCGGTCGGCTTCATCTCAGAGCCGCTGGCGCTGGTGCGCAACGAGTTCGGCGTTATCGTCGGCATGACGCATTTCCTCATTCCCTTCGCCGTGTTTCCGCTGGCCTCATCGATGCGCAGCCTCGACGATCGTGTGCTGCTGGCGGCGCGCGGCCTCGGCTCCAGCCGTATGCGCACCTTTTGGTCGGTATTCGTGCCGATGACCAGCTCCGGCATCATCGGCTCGGCGCTGATCGTCTTCGTCTTTTCGCTCGGCTTCTTCGTCACGCCGGCGATCCTCGGCGGCGGCCGCAGCGTGATGATCGCCGAGCTGATCTACCTTCGCATCTTCCAGAGCCCGGACTGGGGCCTGGGCGCCGCAATCAGTGTCGTGCTGGTGCTGTTTGTCGGCGCGCTGATGGCGCTGCTGTTCCGCTATATCAGACCCAAGCAACTGGTGTAGCGCGATGCCGACCTACCGCCCCGGTCCCGTCTCGCTGGTCCTCGCCGCCCTCGTCGCGCTGTTCCTGCTGCTGCCGCTGCTCGCCGTCATCCCGGTATCGCTGACGCCGAGCCGCATGCTGGCGATGCCGTCGGGCGAATTGTCGCTGCGCCATTACCGGGCGCTGATCGAGGATCCGCGCTGGATCAATTCGATCCTGCTCTCGATCAGGATCGGCATCGTCAGCAGCGCCTTTTCCACCGTGCTGGCGCTCTGCTTCAGCCTCGGCATCTGGATGTTCCAGCCGCGCTTCACGGCAGCATTGGTCGGTTTCGTGCTGCTGCCGATGGTGGTGCCGCCGGTGGTCTCGGCAATCACGCTCTACTTCCTGCTGACCTCGATCTCCGGGTTCTCGTCGTTCTTCGGCTATGACACCTGGCTGGGTGTCGTCATGGCGCATGCGGTGATGACGGTGCCCTTCGCCACGGTGCTGATCCTGGTGTCGCTCAGCCAGCTCGACCGCCGCATCGACCTCGCCGCCCGTGGCCTCGGCGCCACCGTGTGGGAGCGCGCCACCCGCATCATCATGCCCAATATCAAGTTCGGCATCGTCACCGCGGCGTTGTTGTCTTTCGTGCTGTCCTGGGAGGAGATCGGCGTCACCCTGTTTATCACCTCGGTCAACGCCATCACGCTGCCGCGCTTGATGTGGATGGGCCTGCGCGACAACATCGACCCGGCGATCGCCGCACTCTCGGTGATCCTGATCGTCATCACCGTACTGGTGCTTGTGGCGCGCAGCGTCGTGGTCAGGCTGCGCGAGGCGCAGTGAGGGCCGCCTCACGCCGTGGTGACTGGCGCGAATGAAACCTTGCGCTACGATTTTCGTTATAGATGGTTCAACACGTCGAGGGCTCTGCCATGAACCAGGGATGGTTTGCCAAGCCGGTTGCGGTTGCGGTCGGCATCGTGGGAGATATCCGCAACATTTCCAACGCACGGCAGGCTGTCGAGTTGCTGGAAGCCCACTGGCGTGACGCCGGCAGCGCCAAACACGGCTTGGCGCTGCGCACATGCCGCCGTGCCATGAGTGACGACCGCTGGACCGAAGCCGCCAGGGACGCGTTCGTCGAGGCCGCGCGGGAAGCGCATGTCCTGGTCGAGCGAGCCGTCGAACCGGAGAACCGGTCCAGGCAGGCGGGACCGTGATCGATTTTTGAGAGCTCGGTGGTCCGGCGGATCTATTGCATCTCAGGCAGCATGCAATCTTGGAACGGCGCTGACGTCGACCTCGCGCTCCGCATGCCAGGCATCATAGGCAGCCTGCATCCTGAGCCAGATCGCGGCGCCGTCGCCGAACATCTTTCCAAGACGGGCAGCGACAGCCGGCGACACCGGCTTCTTTTCGCGGATGATGTCATAAAGCTGCTGGCGCGAGATTCCGAGCAGATTGGCGATCTCCACCTTGGTCTTTCCGGTTGCCGGGATAATGTCGTCAAGCAGCGCTCCAGGGTGGGATGGGCAGCGCTCGATCGGACGCATCGGCTCATAAGAGGTCATGGGCTGGTTGTCCTTTCGCTTGGGGCGCCACGTACCCATAATGATATTGTTCGAAATCTACCCGGGTTGCCAGACCTCCCGAAAACCTGGCGGAGTTGTGGCACAGCGCCACCCACTATCCCATGGCGTGGCGGATGGTCTTGGACAGGCGGCTCAAAAATGCCGGCCTCGACGACTCATCAAGCTTCCACGACAGCACCGCGGTCGCCATTTTCCGCGGCAATACCCCGACCGACAGGAACCAGGCGGCAAGGATCGCGCGCCGCCGCAGGGATGCGGTCATTTCGAGGCTGGCGACGGCGCCGGCCGCCCCGAGCGCCAGCCGGGAATCGTCGGCCACGGGATGTCGGCCGCTGTCCGCGCAAAGCGACGCCAGCCGCTCTTCCAGGTGGACCGGATCGTGGCGGACAGCATCCGACGGCACGATGGTCAGGCCGATCCCGGAAGCCTGGTCCGACAGCGCCTGCATGCGGCGGAAATCGTGGGTTACCCGCCAGCGTGCCCGCTCGGCGAGCTTTTCACCGAAGACTGAATGGTTGGCGCCATGGATCCGGTAGGCGCCGAGGCATTCGTCGATGGACTGGACGTGCCCGTACATCGGCGCCAGCGTTGCCAGATAGCCGTCGGCGCCCTGGCGGAACTCCGGCTCCGGTATCGGCATGATCGATTCGAGCGTTGCGCGGTCAAAGGCCAGCCCGCTGGTCACGGTCGTCTGATAGCGGCCCTTGTGCAGTAGTTTCGGCATGACGTCGCCGCTGTCGAAAGGCAATTCGGGCGGCGGAAAGACATCCTTGATGCGCTGTCCTTCGTCGACGATATGCAGTCTGGACTGGACCTGGGCGGTTGCCTCGTCCCAGGTTTCGACAATGGTGGAGACGGCGGTCGGATAGAGATAATCGTCGGCGTCGAGGAACAGGACGATCTTGCCCGAGCTCGCAGCGAAGCCGGTGTTGAATGCCGCCGCGTGTCCGCCATTTTGCGCTCGCGGGCATGCGAGGATCTCGTCGCGATAAGATTCCATGATTGTCGTGGAATTGTCCTGCGATGCATCGTCGACGACGATGACTTCGACATCCGCGTAGTCCTGCTCGAGAGCGCTGTCGATGCTGCGTTTGAGGAACCGCGCGTAGTTGTAATTCGGGATGATGATGGATACCGGAATCCTGTTTTGGACAGACTGCATCGCGTTTGACCTCGCATCTTGCTTTGGTTCGGCAAAGGCCCGCTCATGGGCCCGCCCCCCTCTTCAAGCGCCCCTCTTGGCGCGCAACGAGTTCCCTGGGAGAAAGCCTGCGCTTCCCACGAGGAGACGGGTCACGTTTCGCTTTGCGACTTCGTACTGAGGCCGCCATTGCCTTCGAGGCTGCTGCCATGGTCAGGGTCGGCGGCAGCAAAAGCTCCGACGGTTCGGCAAGGATGATGTTGCAAACCGAGCCCGACGGAAATGTCTCGCCTCGCGATCAGGTCGGGAGCGAAGCGGACGGTGCCATGAAGGCACGGCGGATACTGGCCTGCAAATGCGGCTGGAACAAGCCCCGCGTCGAAAATAGCGCCACTTCAGGTTGCGTTTCAGGCGGCATGCCGCGACCGCCGCCGCTGTTGCCCCGAAGCCGGCGAACCGCCTCCGGGGCCTTGTGGTCATGTGGCCTGGACGGTCAGGCGGCCTGCAAACCCGGCAGCGACAGGTCGACTTCCTCCGGCAAGTCGCCGGCCATGGCGGCGGCAAACTTCGTCTGGTCGAGTTCTCCCTCCCAGCGTGCCACCACGACCGTCGCCACCGCATTGCCGATAAAGTTGGTCAACGCTCGGCATTCCGACATGAAGCGGTCGACGCCGAGGATCAGCGCCATGCCGGCGACCGGCACGGTGGGGACGACCGAAAGCGTTGCCGCCAGCGTGATGAAGCCGGCGCCGGTGATGCCGGCGGCACCCTTGGAGCTCAGCATGGCGACAGCGAGCAGCAGAATCTGGTCGCCGTAGGTGAGTGGCGTGTCGGTCGCCTGCGCGATGAACAGCGCCGCCAGCGTCATGTAGATGTTGGTGCCGTCGAGGTTGAAGGAATAGCCGGTCGGGATGACCAGACCGACCACCGAGCGGTTGCAGCCGGCGCGCTCCATCTTGGCCATGAGGCCCGGCAATGCCGCTTCCGAGGACGAGGTGCCGAGCACCAGCAGCAGCTCTTCCTTGATGTAGCGGATCAGCGCCAGGATCGAGAAGCCGTTGTAGCGGGCGACAGCGCCGAGCACCACCAGCACGAACAGCAGCGCGGTCAGGTAGAACGTGCCGATCAGCATGGCGAGGTTGGCGATCGAGCCGATGCCGTATTTGCCGATCGTGAAGGCCATGGCGCCAAACGCGCCGATCGGTGCGGCCTTCATCAGGATGGCGACGAGGCGGAAGATCGGCGTGGTCAGCGCCTGCAGGAAATCGACGACCGGACGGCCGCGATCGCCGACCAGCGCCAGGGCGACACCGAACAGCACCGAGAAGAACAGCACCTGCAGGATGTCGCCCTGCGCGAAGGCGCCGGTGATGGTGTCGGGGATGATGTTCATCAGGAAGCCGACGATGGTAGTGTCGTGCGCCTTCTCGGCATAGGCCGCCACCTTGGCGGTATCGAGCGTCGCTGGATTGATGTGCATGCCGGCGCCGGGCTGGACGACATTGGAGACGACCAGGCCGACGACCAGCGCCAGCGTCGAGAACACCAGGAAATAGATCATCGCCTTGCCGGCGACGCGGCCGACCTTCTGCAGGTCGGAAACACCGGCGATACCGGTCGCCACGGTCAGGAAGATCACCGGCGCGATCACCATCTTCACCAGCTTGATGAAGGCGTCGCCGAACGGCTTCATCGCCTCGCCGGTTTCGGGATAGAAATGGCCGAGCAGCACGCCGGCGGCGATCGCCGCGAGCACCTGCACATAAAGATGCCGGTATAAGGGAAGTTTGCCGCGCGGCTCGGCGGCAGCGATTGCTGTCTGCATAACGTCCTCCATGGCGCCCCGATCGAAAGCTCGACTCCCCGGGGCAGTTGTTTTGAGACCAGCAGCCTCGCGACTGCTGAATTCGTGTTTGCAACAGCCGTGCCAGATACGCAGAAGAGCTTTTCATCATTGATTTTGTTGAGCATTCGCAAACGTCCGCTGTGCTGGACGCATGGATAGGTGCGAATCTCCGCATAGGTCGAATTGTGCTTTGTGCGAATTCATGCACAAATGGGCGATGCTGCAACGCCCCGCCGGTGCCTTGTCTTCGACGCCCGAGCAACTCGCCAGGCGGGCGCGCCGAGCCTGGCTGCTGTTTGCGGCCATCGCGCTTTTGATCGTCACGGCAGCGCTCTACGGCGCCGGCCTTTACGGCCGCACCGCCGAGATCGGGACCCTGGCGGCGCAGGGGCGTACCGACGCCAATCTGAAGGTCGCGCTGCTGCGCGCGGTGCTCGAAAGCCCGCGCGCCCTGCCGCTGCTTTTGTCCGCAGACCAGCAAGTGCGTGACGCGCTGTCGCAGAAAAATGCCGCGGCAATCGATGTGCTGAACCGCAAGCTCGAGGGGCTGGTCTCCGGCACCAAGGCGTCGGTACTCTATGTCGTCGGCACCGATGGACTGGCGGTCGCCTCCAGCAACTGGCGCGAGCCGATCAGCTTCGTCGGCAATGACTACCGTTTCCGCGACTATTTCTCCGGCGCGATGCAGGCCGGAACCGCCGAGTATTTTGCGCTCGGCAATGTCAGCAAGCGCCCCGGCCTCTACATTTCGCGGCGCGTCGGCGACACAGACGCACCGCTCGGCGTCGTCGTCGTCAAGATGGAGTTCGACCAGCTCGAAGCCGACTGGCGCGAGGCGAATCGCCCGGCTTATGTCAGCGACGAGAATGGCGTCGTGCTGATCACCAGCGTGCCGTCCTGGCGCTTCATGACAACCGCACCGCTGGCCGCACCTAAGCAAGCCGCGATCCGCGACAGCCAACAGTTCGGCGACGCGCCGCTTGTGCCGTTGCCGATCATGCACGCGCAGGCGCTCAGCCCGGATGTGTCGATCGTCCACGCAGTAACGCCCGGCGGCAGCGACGCGGAGTATCTCAGCCTTTTCACGACGATTCCTTCGACCCCCTGGCGGCTCGACTATCTGATCCCGGCTGAAGCGCCGATCGCCGCCGCCGTCCGCGAAATGCGGCTTCTGGTGCTCGGCGTCGTCGTCCCGCTGCTCGGCCTTGCCGCGTATCTGTTGTGGCGCCGGCAGTCGGCGCAGATGCGGATTGCCGCCGAACAGGCGGCCCGCACCGAACTCGAACGCCGCGTCGTCGAACGGACCGAGGATTTGAGCCGCGCCCGCGACCGGTTGCAGGCCGAGATAACAGGCCACCGCAGCACGGAAGCCAAGCTCCAAATCGTGCAGCAGGATCTGGTCCAGGCCAACCGCCTCGCCATCCTCGGCCAGGTCGCGGCCGGTGTCGCCCATGAGATCAACCAGCCGGTCGCCACCATACGCGCCTATGCCGACAATGCCCGCACCTTCCTCGACCGCAAGCAGACCGGGCCGGCCGAGGAAAACCTCGGCGCTATCGCAGCCCTTACCGAACGCATCGGCTCAATCACCGAGGAGTTGAAGGCATTTGCCCGCAAGGGCCGCACCGCCGCCGAGCCTGTCGAATTACGTGGTGTTATCGAAGGCGCCGTCATGCTGTTGAGAAGCCGCTTTGCCGGCCGGCTCGACGCATTGGCCATCGACCTGCCGCCGCCGAGCCTCAAGGTCATGGGCAATCGAGTGCGGCTCGAACAGGTGCTGATCAACCTCTTCCAGAACGCGCTCGAAGCACTCGACGGCCGCGACGACGCTCATGTGCAGGTGTCGGTCGAGGAGACCGCGGACGGCGTGACGGTCGGCGTGTCCGATAACGGACCGGGCATTCCACCCGCGATCCTAAAATCGCTGTTCACGCCGTTCAACACCTCCAAGGAAAAAGGCCTTGGCCTTGGCCTCGTCATCTCGAAGGACATCGTCGCCGATTATGGCGGCCGCATCGAAGTTTCGAGCGACGACAGCGGCACCCGCTTCACCATTCATCTCCAGACAGCAGCGTAAGCCATGACGAATGACAATGCCGCCCCGGTGGTCCTGATCGACGACGACCGCGATCTCCTCAAGGCCACCGCGCAGACGCTGGAGCTTGCCGGCTTCTCGGTCTCGGCCTTTGCGGTGGCGGCTGAGGCGCTGGCCGGGCTCGACGCCGGTTTTACCGGCGTCGTGGTGTCGGATATCCGCATGCCTCAGATCGACGGCTTGCAGCTTTTCAATCGCATCCTGCGGCTGGATGCCGACATTCCCGTCATCCTCGTCACCGGCCACGGCGACATCGCCATGGCCGTCAAGGCGATCAAGGACGGCGCCTACGACTTCATCACCAAGCCCTTCGCCGCCGACCGGCTGGTACAGAGCGTGCGCCGCGCAGCGGAAAAGCGCCGCCTGGTGATGGAGAACCGCGCCTTGCGCGAGGCGGCCGGAGAGGCGCAGGACGGCCTGCCGCTGATCGGCCAGACGCCGGCGATGGACAGGCTGCGCCGCACACTACGCCAGATCGCCGACACCGACGTCGATGTGCTGGTGACCGGCGAGACCGGCTCCGGCAAGGAGGTGGTGGCAAGCCTTCTGCATCGCTGGAGCCGCCGCGCCAAGGGCAATTTCGTCGCGCTGAATTGCGGCACGCTGCCGGAGACCGTCATCGAGAGCGAGTTGTTCGGCCATGAGGCCGGCGCCTTCACCGGCGCGCAGAAGAAACGGATCGGCCGCATCGAGCACGCCAGCGGCGGCACGCTGTTCCTCGACGAGATCGAAAGCATGCCGGTCTCGACGCAGGTGCAGATGCTGCGCGTGCTGGAGATGCGCGAGGTCACCCCGCTCGGCACCAACGAGGTGCGCCCGGTCGACCTGCGCGTCGTCGCCGCCGCCAAGGTCGACCTCGGCGATCCGCGCCAGCGCGGCGCTTTCCGCGAGGACCTTTACTACCGGCTCAACGTGGTGACGATCTCGATCCCGCCGCTGCGCGAGCGCCGCGACGATGTCGCCCTGCTGTTCTTCTATTTCGCCGAGCGCGCCGCCGCCCGTTTCCACCGCCAGGTGCCGGCAGTGCCGGCTTCGGTGCATCGCCATCTGAGCGACCATGACTGGCCGGGCAATGTGCGCGAACTGGCGCATTTCGCCGAGCGGTTCGTGCTTGGATTGGAGGAAGGCGCCGAAGCACAACCCCCTGCCCCGACCCAATCGAACGCCGCCATGAAGCTGCCGGAGCGGCTGGAGCGCTACGAGGCCGACATCATTCGCGAGACGCTTGGCCGCAACGAGGGCGACGTCAGGCGCACGATCGAAGCGCTGGGGATTCCGCGCAAGACCTTCTACGACAAGCTCCAGCGCCACGGCATCGTGCGCAGCGATTTTTCCCGGTAACCGCCGCCGGGCCTCGACCGGGCGGCTCGGCTACTTGGCATCGTGGAAGATAATGCCGACGGTGTGGCGCATGCCGGAGCGAAGCCGGCTGACGCCGTGCCTGAGATTGACCCGGTAATTGCCCTTGCTGCCCTGGACCGGTCGATTGTGGACCGCGAAGGCGACCGCGTCGCCCCGGCGCAGCGGCACCACCTCGGCGCGGCTCTGCATGCGCGGACGCTGCTCGGTCAGCACGAACTCGCCGCCGGTGAAATCCTTGCCTGGTTCCGACAACAGGATCGCCACCTGCAGCGGGAAGGCCAGATCGCCGTAGAGATCCTGGTGCAGGCAGTTGAAGTCGCCGGGAACATATTGCAGCAGGAGCGGCGTCGGCCGCGTCTGGCCCTGCTCGTGGCATTGCTCGAGGAACGCGGCGTGTTCGTCGGGATAGCGCTGCGCGATACCCATGCGCTCGTTCCAGTCATTGGCGACCGCGGCCAGGCGCGGATAGAGCGCGGTGCGCAAGCCGCCGATCAAGTCGGGCAAGGGATAGCGGAAATAGCGGTACTCGCCCTTGCCGAAGCCATGCCGCGCCATATGGACATGGCTGCGGAAATGGCTCTCGTCCGAATAAAGTCCGGCGATATGCCGGCACTCCTGCGGCGTCAGCAGCTTTTCCATCACCGCGCAACCATAGCCGCTCAGCTCATCGGCCAGCGTCCGCCAGTCATATCCGGCAACGCGCACCTCCGCCGATTTCACCGCCGCTTTCGCGCCTATCGAATGGATGGTCATGGCTTCGCCTCCTGTGGCTTCTCTGTCATTGAGATGGGTGAAACGGCGCGCGCGGACCACCCGTTTCTTGCCGGGTGAACTCGTTAGCGATTGTCTCGGGGATTTCGTTGAATACAATGCAGCGGGGCTTGCCGCGATGGGGGGCGATTTGATCGGACGGGTTCGACAAGGGGACGGGGCAGTCCGGCAATTCCTCGTTTGCCTCGTCGTCATGCTGGTCTCGGCGCTCCCGGCCTTGTCCGCCAGCAGCGACTGCGTCAGCGACGACGAGGTCGAGGCAAGCACGCGGATCGCCGCCTGTACGCGCATGATCGAGGATGCGACAGAGCCCCTCGAAAACCGCGGTATTGCCCATTTCAAGCGCGGCAATGCCCTGACGGAACGAGGCGACTATGACCGCGCCATCGCCGACTACAGCGCGTTCATCGGCATCGCACCGACCGTCGCCAGCGGCTACTACAACCGGGGCATCAGCTGGGTCTTCAAGGGCGACTACGACAAGGGCATCGCCGATCTGGACAAGGCGATCAGCCTGGACCCTAAATATGGCGACGCCTACTACAATCGCGGCGTCGCCTGGACCTTCAAGGGCGAGAACGACCGGGCTTTGGCCGACTATGACAGGGCAATCAGTCTCAGTCCCGGAGACGGCAAAAGCTACCACAATCGCGGGCTGATCTGGTCAAGCAAGGGCGACGACGACCGCGCGATAGCCGATTTCGACCAGGCCATCAGGCTCAACCCAAACGACGCCAGTTCCCTGAACGGCCGCGCCGATGCCTGGACCAACAAGGGCGATGCGGAGCGCGCGCTGGCCGACTATGACAAGGTGATCAGCCTCGATCCGAAAAACGCACATGCCTACTACCGGCGCGGCAACGCCCGGCTGACGGGCGGCGATTTTGACGATGCCATCACCGACTACAATAAGGTCGTCGCGATCGATCCGAAGGATGCTAGCGTCTACTACAACAGAGGCCTCGCCTGGTCGAACAAGGGCGACCATGACCAGGCGCTGGCGGACTTCGACACGTCCATCAGCCTCGATCCGACATTTGCACCAGCCTATTACAGCCGAGGCGTCACTTGGGCCAACCGGGGGGACCATGACCGCGCCATAGCCGATTATGGCAAGGCGATTGGCATCGATCCAAAACTCGCCGTCGCATACTACGCGCGAGGCGCGGCCCGATCCGACGCAGGTGACGCCGATGGCGGCATCGCCGACTATGGTCAGGCCATCGCGCTCGATCCGAAATATGTCGACGCCTACAACAACCGGGGGATAGCATGGGCGGCGAAAGGCGATTTCGACGGCGCCATCGCCGACTACGACCAGGCGATCAGACTCGATCCGAAACACGCCATCTCTTATTCAAACCGGGGTCTGGCCCGAGCAAACAAGGGCGACATCGATCGTGCCATCGCCGATTACAGCCAGGCGATCACCTTCGATCCGAACCTTGGCAATGCCTATTTCAACAGAGGCATCGCCTCGCTTGCAAGGGGCGATGCGGACAGTGCCATTGCCGATTACACCCAGGCGATCAGGCTCGATCCGACAAATCCGAAAATCTACGTCAACCGTAGCGAGGCCTGGTACAAGAAGGGGGAGGACGATCACGCCATTGAGGACTCCAACCGGGCCATCGGTCTCGATCCGAAACTGACGAGCGCCTACTACAATCGGGGCACCGCCTGGCTTCGAAAGGGCAGGGACGATCGTGCTATCGCCGACTACAGCCAGACCATCACTCTCGACCCGACAAAGGCGATCGCCTACAACGACCGAGGTTTCGCCTGGAGCAGGAAAGGCGAATACGATCTCGCCATCGCCGACTACGACCGCGCGATCAGCCTCGATCCGAGACTTGTCAAGAGCTACCAAAACCGAGGCGTCGCCTGGACGGCAAAGGACCAATACAGCCGCGCTATCGCCGACTATGGCGAAGCAATCAACCTCGATCCGAAAGACGCCTCCACCTATGCTGGCCGGGGCGTCCTGTATCTCTATTCCGGCGCGACGGCGATGGCGCAGACGGATTTCGAGCAGGCGGCCTCTCTCACCCCCGACAATGCCTACTTTGCCATCTGGCTTGATATCGCGGCGCGGCGCAACGGCGCGGCGAGCCACTTGAAGGAGGCGAAAAGCAAGCTCGACATGACGAAGTGGCCGGCACCGCTGGTCAGCATGCTGCTGGGTGAAAAGACGTCCGCCGAAGCACTTTCGGATGCCGGTGCTGTGGGCCTGGCTCAGAGAACCGGACAAGTCTGCGAAACGAATTTCTACACGGCCGAGCTTAGCCGGCTCCAAGGGCATAGCGAGGAAGCCTTACGGCTTTACCGGCTCGCCGCTAGCGATTGTCCCAGGGATTTCGTCGAATACCGAGCCGCCATGAGTGCGCTGCACGATCTGGGCGTGCCGCCATAACTCTGCAAACGACCGTCTCTTTTGCCGAGAAGATCGTTGGCGAACAAGGCGATAGAGACACACCCTGCCCGACTGATCCAGGCCGGCCGGCGTCCATATGTCAGGAGCCTTCGCCAGCGCGATTCCGGTTTTCACTGGCCCGCGCTAGACTGGCAGCAACCGCAACCGGACTGCCCATAGCATGATCGTCCAGACCTGCATCAATGGCGCGCGCAGCGCCGATTTTCACCCGCGACTGCCGCTTGATCCCGAAGCCATGGCGCGCGACGGTGCGACCTGCGTCGCCGCCGGTGCGGCCGAACTGCATGTCCATGCCCGCGGGCTGGACGGTCGCGAAAGCCTGGCTCCGGCGGCGATGGACCAGACTGTGCTAGCGCTTCGTCGCGCCTGCCCTGGAACGCTGATCGGCGTGTCGACCGGCGCCTGGATCGAGAATGACGACGAGCGGACGCTGGCCGCGATCGCCGCTTGGAGCGAGCTGCCCGACTATGCCTCGGTCAATCTCAGCGAAGACGCCGCGCCCGCTATCATGGAGCGTCTGCGCCAGCGCGGCATTGGCATCGAGGCGGGGCTTGCCTCCGTCGCCGACGCCGAACGCCTGGTGAGCCTCGACCATTGCAAACGCGTGCTGCGGATCCTGATCGAAATCTCCGAGCAGGAGTCGGACGCTGCGCTGGAGATCAGCGACGATATCGCCGCCGTGCTCGACGGCGCCGGAATGCGCCGGGCAATCCTGCTGCACGGCGCCGACGCCACGGTCTGGCCTTTCGTGCACCGGGCGGCGGAACGCCGTTGGTCGACGCGCGTCGGACTGGAAGACGGCAAGGAGCTCCCTGATGGAACAGTAGCATCTAGTAACGCTGCGCTGACAGCGGCAGCCGTCGCTATCTTCGAGTCCAGCCGTTAACGCGGGAACGGCCAATCTCCTCTTCACTGGGGAGATGCCAAGTTTGGCAACGAGGCAGGCCAAAGTCGGCCGAGCATAAGTGTCGCGGCACGCTATATCAATAAAACGTATCTAAAACTTTACGTGTTAATTAAACCAACAATTAGTCGGCACATCAACGATCACGTATGTTAATGCTCTCCTGCACCGGGGACCATTTTTTGATGAACATCATTCCACAGAATGATCACGCTGCGCCGCGTCGGATTCAACAGTATACATCGATACAGGTACTGCGGGGGCTAGCAGCTCTCATGGTTGTTATCTATCATCTTCCGGCCGCGCTGGGCATGCTCGATCTGCGTATTCCCGTTCTAAACAGCGGCGTCGACCTGTTTTTCGTCATTAGTGGTTTTGTAATGGTTCTCTCGACAGAGAACAGACGCGCCGACCACCGTGTTTTTTTGATGCAGCGCTTCACGCGCGTCGTTCCCTTCTATTGGGTTATGACCTTCCTCATGGTCGCCGCACTTTGGTTGTTTGCCGGTCGTGCAGTGTTTCTTGAGCAGATCACCAATAGCCTGCTTTTCATAGCCTATCTCGATACGGTCACAGGCTATGTCCAACCGGTGCTTGGCGTGGGTTGGACGCTCAATCTGGAAATCCTGTTTTACATTCTGTTCGCAGCGACTATGCGTTTCGGCACGCTGACGCAAATGGCCATGGTCGGCGTTGTCTTTGCAATCGCCGTAGCGGCGCGCATCGTCTTCAAACCCGCCGCCGACACTGTGCTGTTTTTCTATACCACGCCAATCCTGTTTGAGTTCCTTGCCGGCATGGCGCTCGGCCACCTGGTCGGCAGACTGGCGCGTTTGCCTACCGTCCTGGGTGTCTCGGCGCTCGTGTTCGCCATCGTGTCCATGCTGGTGATGGTACTTGGCTTCAACTTGCCGCGAACCCTTGCTCAGGGAATCCCGGCCTTGATCCTTGTCGCCGGTTGCATCAGCCTGGAAAGCTATTTCCGGCTTTTTGCTCCTCGCCTGCTGGCAAGGTTGGGCGATGCCTCCTACTCTCTCTATCTGACGCATCCTATCGTGCTGCTTGCGACCGCTCCTGTCGTTGCAAGCGTCAGCGTATCACCATGGCTTGCTGGCATGGTTATTGTCACCGCCTGCATTGCCGTCTCCCTGGCCAGCTACAGTTTTGTTGAAAAGCCGATTTTGGCCATTTCGCGGATGAGCCTTTCCGCCCGTCACGTGAAGGCATGAGTTGCGGCTGCGCTCCGCGGAACCACGCTGTCCCGCCAATCTTAGACCGGCGGCGCTGAACCTTCAAAAGATCCGGAAACAAAAACCCGCCTCGGGAGGACGGGTCGTTGGAGCCAAATTGGCACCATATCCAAATTAATAGCATAGCTGCCGGCACAAAGCAAGAACAAAATGTGGCGCACTCGACGAAAATTGCCGACAGGCACAGAGCCATGGCGGATGACATGGCTCTTGCCGTTGTTAAAAATCTCTCATAAGGTATTTTCATATCTGAAAGAAAATCCAATCGTTTCTTTCCTTTTATGAAAGCCTGAGCGTTTGCGGGAACATCTCGATCAGACCGACCGGCGACTGGTCAAGCTGCTGTCGCAGGACGCGCAGCTTGGCGTCAACCGCCTTGCTGAGAAGATGGCGATCTCGGTGCCGACGGTGCGCATGCGGCTGCGCAACCTGCTCGACCGCAACCTGCTCAAGATCGTTGGGCTGCTCAACCTGACCGAGCGCCCCGAACTGATCTCGGCCATCGTCGGCATCAACGCGCAAGGGCGCGGCCGGGCCCGGGAACTGGCGCAGCGCATCTCCGAATTGCCTTTCGTGAACTCGGCCGCCGTCGTCACCGGGCGCTTCGACATCATCGTCGACGTGACCGTGGCCGGCGATGTCGCCGATCTCTACCGCGTCACCAGCGAGCTGATCCCCGGCGCCGGCGAGCCGGGCGAGGTCGTGCGCAGCGAGACTTTCGTCGTCATGGCGTCCTGCAACAAATGGGTCAGCCTGCCGGAAGGTTGCTGGTCGGACGAGACGCGGAAGGAAATGGCATGAAGATCGCGGTTCTCGGCGGGCTCGGCCTGCAAGGCCGGGCGGCTATCGCCGACCTCGTTGCCAGCGACGGCGTCGAGCAAGTGGTCTGCGTCGACACTGCAGCCGGCGGCACTGCGCGGCTCGGCGGCCTGACCGACCTTGCCCGCGTGCGTTTTGTAGTGCCGGAGGGCGCGATCGGTCCGGCGCTGGCCGAGGTGATGAAGGACGTCGATGCGGTCATCGACCTGTTGCCGCAGCCGCTGATGCGCGACGCGGTGCAGGCGGCGATCGCGACGCGCACGCCGCTGGTCACCACCAATTACGGCAAGGCCATCGCCGATCTCGCTCCCGAGGCCGAAAAGGCCGGCGTGTCGATCGTGACCGAATGCGGGCTCGACCCCGGCATCGACCTGGTGCTCTACGCGCGCGCCGCCAGCCAGTTCGACGCCATCACCGCGATCGATTCCTACTGCGGCGGCATTCCCGAGCCGAAGGCGGTGGTCGAGCCGCTGCGCTACAAGGTGAGCTGGAATTTCGACATGGTTCTGGTCAGCCAGAACCGCGACAGCGTGCTGGTCGAGGACGGCAAACGGGTCGATGTGCCGGCCGCCCGCCAGCACGACAATCGTTTCATCCACGAGATCGAGGTGGCGGGACTGGGCAGGCTCGAAGCCTTCCCCAATGGCGACGCGCCGCATTATGCCGGCATGCTCGCCGCCGCCAAGGGGCTGCAGCGCTCCGGCCGCTATTCGCTTCGCTGGCCCGGCTGGTCAGCGTTCTGGGCGCCGCTGAAGCAGCTCGGCTTTCTCTCTGAGGACAAGGTGCCCGGCACCGGCGTCAGCCCACGCGAATTCCTCGGCCGGCTGCTTGCCCCGCAACTGCAATATGGCGCGGACGAAAAGGACCTTTGCGTCATGCGCAACGTCTTTGTCGGCAGCGAAGGCGGCCGCCGCAAGACGGTGACCTCGGAGCTGGTCATCGAACGCGACCTCGCCTCCGGCCTGTTCGGCATGAGCCTCGGCGTCGGCTATCCCGCCAGCATCGTGGCGCAGATGCTGGCACGGCGCGAGATCGCCACGCCCGGCCTGCTCAACCCGCTGCTGCATGTGCCGGATGGCCGCTTCCTCGATGAGCTCGCCAGGCGCGGCATCAAGGTTGCCGAAACGGTGAGCTGGGACTGAAGGATTTTCGAACGGTGGTCGCCGCCGGCAACGGCGCTGCCGCTCAAAAAGCACCTCGATAGGGTGAAACAACAAGTGGAACAACAAACGAAACAAGGAGGAATGCCCAAATGAAGATTGCCAAGCTTTTCATCGCCGGCCTTGCGCTCGCTGGCCTTACCGCTGCCGCCAGTGCGGGAGCGCTCGACGAGATCACCAAGCGCGGAGAGTTGCGCGTCGCCGTGCAGACGCAAGGACCGCCCTTCTCGCTGGTGGGTGCTGCCGGCGAACGCACCGGCAGTTCGGTCGAACTCGCCGAACTGATGGCCAAGGAAATGGGCGTCAAGATCACCTTCCTCGACTTCGACTGGGACGGCCTGATCCCGGCGCTGCTGTCGGGCAAGGCCGATCTTCTGGTCGCCGATATGACGCCGACATTGGCGCGTGGCATGAAGGTCGCCTTCACCAAGCCTTACATGTACACGGGCAGCACCGTCTTCACCAAGGCTGGTACCGCCTTCAAGTCCACCGAGGACTGCAAGGCCAAGGGCACCAAGATTGCGGTGCTGCTCGGCGCCACCGGCGAGAAGGAAGCCAAGGCCGCCTTCCCCGATGCCGACATCAAGAGCTACAAGGGCGGCGGCCCGCTGCTGCTCGACGCCGTCAACAACGGCCAGGCCGATTGCGGCGTCAACGACGTCTCGGCGGTCAAGGGCCAGTCGACCGCTTACCCCGCCGACAGCTTCATCATCATACCGGACATGCTGTCGAAAGAGCCGCTGGCCTTCGCCACACGCTATGACGAGCAGGACCTGCTGGTCTGGATGAACCTGTTCCTCGACCAGGTCAGCCTCGACGGCCGCCTGCAGAAGAACCTCGATTACTGGGTCAATTCCGACGCCTGGAAGAAGGATCACTAAGTAGAGTGAATGGTGAATGGTGAGCAGGGAGTAGGGGGTAGGGAGTAGAGAAGAGCTACTCGCTACTTGCTGCTCCTATTCCCAATTCCCTATTCACTATTCCCTATTCCCTATTCACTATTCACCATTCACTGTCCAAAATGCTCGAAAACTTCAGCTTCCGCACCATCGTCGAATATCTGCCCCTGTTCGGGCAGGGCCTCGTCACGACCGTGTGGCTGTCTGTCCTCTCCTTTGCCGGCGCGCTCGCCGTCGGCATCGTGCTCGCCGCCATGAACCTGCAGCGCGGCCGGCTGTTCCGCGTCCCGGCCAAGGCCTATATCGACGCGGTGCGCGCCACGCCGCTGCTGGCGCAGCTTTATTTCCTCTATTTCGGCCTGCCGCGGCTCGGCTTCGTCCTGCCCGAGCTCGTCGTCGGCATCTTGGCCCTGTCGCTGAACAGCGGCGCCTATGTCGCCGAGATCATCCGCGCCGGCATCCTGTCGATCCCGCGCGGCCAAGTGGAGGCCGGCGTTGCTTCGGGCATGACCTATGTCCAGCGCATGCGCCTCGTCATCCTGCCGCAGGCGTTCAAGGTGACGATCCCGCCGCTGCTCGGCCAGGCAATCGTGCTGGTCAAGGATTCCGCCCTGTTGTCGCTGATCTCGGTCGCCGAACTGACGCGCGCCGGACAATTGCTCGCCTCCGACCGCTTCATGCCGGCGGAAGGTTTCATCACCATCGCCGCCTTCTACCTCCTGCTCTATTACGGGCTGAAGGGGCTGGCGGCGCTCTCCGGGCGCTGGCTCGGCCTGGCGGGGGCACGGACATGATCTGGCAGCAGCTGCAAAGCATCGCCGGCAGCTATCCCCTCGCCTTGCGCGGCCTCGGCATGACCGTGGTGCTGTCGCTGATCAGCCTGGTGCTGGGCACGCTGCTCGGCTTCGGCCTCGGCATCCTGCGCACCGGCGGCAACCGGCTGATCAGCGGCGCGATCGGCGCCTGGGTCGACCTGATCCGCGGCACGCCGTTCCTGGTGCAGATATTCCTGATCTTCTTCATCCTGCCGGAACTCGGCATCGAGCTCGACGCCTTCACCGCCGGCATCATCGCGCTGACCAACCTGGCCGCCTGCTTCATCTGCGAGATCGTCGTCGCCGGCATCCGCTCGGTGCCGACCGGCCAGGTCGAGGCAGCGCTTGCGTCCGGCCTGTCGCGCTGGCAGCGCATGCGCCAGGTAGTGCTGCCGCAGGCGATGCGCATCGTGCTGCCGCCGCTGGTCGGGCAATATGTGCTGCTGATCAAGGATTCCTCGGTCGTCTCGGCCATCGGCCTCACCGACCTCACCCGCGTCGGCTGGCTGGTGGTGCAGCGTGTACCCAATGGGCTGCTGGTCTTCTTCCTGGTCGGGCTCGGTTACTTCATCGTCTGTTACCCCCTGATCATGCTGGCCCGCCGGCTGGAGCAACGCATGGGCGCGGCGCATGGCGAGGTGCAGTTGTGACATCGAACCTCAAGGGTCCGGCAATATGACCAAAACCGGCATGATCGAATTTCGCGGCGTCAACAAATGGTTCGGCACGCTCAACGTGCTGAAGGACATCAAGCTCAGCGTCGAGCCGCGCGAAGTGGTCGTCGTCTGCGGCCCGAGCGGCTCGGGCAAGAGCACCCTGATCCGCTGCATCAATGGGCTGGAGACGATCCGCGACGGCGACCTGACGGTCGACGGCCAGCGCCTCGGCGACCCCGCCACCAACATGACGCGGCTGCGCACCGAGATCGGCTTCGTCTTCCAGTCGTTCAACCTCTACCCGCACAAGACGGCGCTCGAGAACGTCACCCTGGCGCCGATCCATGTCCGCAAGATCCCGCGCGCTGAAGCCGAGAAGGCCGGGCGCGAATTGCTCGCCAAGGTCGGCCTCGCCGACAAGGTGAACGCCTATCCGGCGCAGCTGTCTGGTGGCCAGCAGCAGCGCGTGGCGATCGCGCGCTGCCTCGGCATGCGCCCCAAGATCATGCTGTTCGACGAGCCGACCTCGGCGCTCGATCCCGAGATGATCTCGGAAGTGCTCGACGTCATGGTCGCGGTGGCCGAGGAAGGCATGACCATGATGGTGGTGACGCACGAGATGGGCTTTGCCCGCAAGGTCGCCCAGCGCGTCGTGTTCATGGACGCCGGCGCCATCGTCGAGAGCGGCACGCCGGATGAGTTCTTCTCCAACCCGAAGACCGACCGCAGCCGCGCTTTCCTCAGCAAGATCCTGCGGCATTGACAGCAGCGACAATACGCACCGAACCTGCCGTCGCCTTTGCGCCGAGGTTGCGCTCGAGCCTACAATGAATCATCCGCAGCGGCGCACTATGGCGACACACCGAGCGCGCGCAGTGCATTGCCTGCTGCGACATATTCGATGAAGTCGTGGGGGCAGTCGCGTACCGCAAGCCGGTACCGCCGCAAGGCTTCATCGTCACGGCCGTCGAGCCGGTAAAAACTCCGCGACATAGAGATTGGCCTCGCATAGATTTTCGCGTTTCTTGGCCGGGACCGGGACGGGATCGTCGGCTGCGGCCAACGCTGCTTCGGGCGTCTGTTCGCCAAGAAACATGCGAAACCAGCGGCGCCGGCCAACTTCACGGCCGCGGCCAAGACACTTCGGGTCTCGCCGTCGGCGATCAGCAAGATGATCAGGCAACTGGAAGCGCGGCTTAGCGCGACCCTTCTGACGCGGACCACGAGGGCGACGAGCCTGACTGAAGCCGGCGAGAGGTTTTGAGCCAGGCAGGACCGGCGCTGGAGCTCATCCTTGCCGCAATGAGGGATGCGGGAAGCTTTGCCGAAAAGCCTGCCGGCCGGTTGCGGTTGAATGTCCCGCAGATGATCTATCCGAACTTCCTCAAAGTACCAGAAACTTAGGCAATGATACTTTCCAAATCCCTGCCCCGGAGCGCCGATCTGGTTCCTTTCGTGGCTCCTGCGGACGTGGCCGCGCTGTTCGCGACCAAATCTTGCGCCGGGTTAACGTCCGCTCTGGGCCTAAGATCTGCCGAAGCGTTCAGCCGACCAAGCGGCAGCAATGGGTGGATAGTGTTGAAGAAGTCGGCGATGAAGCCGTGGATCCACTCGCACCGAAGCGTCTTGATTAAGGTCGACGCGACCTCCTCGCCTTAAGTGGCTCGGACGTTT
>NZ_JAMYPD010000035.1:0-50703 GCF_040320195.1 Mesorhizobium sp. M0768
CAGGAAATGGCAGTCGCTCCTTCGCTCAACTGCCTCTCCAAAGAATCCTTTCTCAGCCTAAACTCAACCCCAAAATCGCCATATGCGATTCCCCTGCCCTTGAAGGGGAGATGTCCGGTAGGACAGAGGGGGGTGTGAAGGAATGCCAACGTCCCGGTTGGCCCGCCTCGTTAGAACAGGAATGCGGCCGTGGCGGGGTTCGGGCCGGTGCGGCCGTCGGGCGAATCCATGCCCCGGATAAGCTCGAGGTCCTTCGCTTCCAACTCGAAATCGAAGACATCGAAATTGGCGGCGATGCGGTCCTGGTGGATCGACTTTGGAATGACGATCAGCCCTTCCTGAAGGTGCCACCTGACGATCGTCTGCGCCACCGACTTGCCGTGTTTCCTGGCGATGCTTTCAAGCGTCGGATCGCTCAACAGCCGGCCGCTGCCCAGTGGGCTCCAGCTCTCGATGCGGATGTTGTGCCTGTCGTGGAATTCACGTTTGTCACGCTGCTGGAAGCGGGGGTGGAGCTCGATCTGGTTGACGGTCGGCGTGACGCCGGTCTCGCCGATGATCCGTTCGAGGTGGTCCTGGTTGAAGTTCGAAACGCCGATCGACTTGATCCGGCCTGATTGCCTGAGTTCGATCAGCGTCTTCCAGGCCTCGACATATCTGTCCTGGCTGGGCACCGGCCAGTGGATCAGGAACAGGTCGATCTGTTCGATGCCGAGCTTGCTCATCGTCTCGTCGAAGGCGCGCAAGGTGGCGTCGCGCTGATGCGCGCCGTTGCGCAGTTTCGAGGTGATGAACAACTCGCTTCTCGGCACGCCGGCCGAGCGGATCGCCTGCCCGACACCTTCCTCGTTCTGATAGCCTTCGGCGGTGTCGATCAGCCTGTAGCCGGCCTCGATTCCCCAGCGCACCACCTTGGCGGTGATGGCTGGATCGACCTGCCACACGCCGAGGCCGATTTGCGGAATGGCGGAGCCGTCGTTCAATCTGATTTGTTCAGGTCTATTCAGGGTAATCTGTTCAGGCATGTTCAGGTCCTTCTGCATCGTTCCGCCCGGCGCAGGCTCTATCTAGTCTGAATGGCCGCCAAAGCCAGTCGATATCAGGAGAATGTGAGGAGACGGACGTGAAGCGCTGATCCTCCGCTTCGGGCCGACAGCTCTCTGTGACCCACGGACTCCAGGGAACTCTATACAGGACGACCCCACTATCGCGGATTCTGTGGTATTCTGTGGACTATCCGAGGAGGCGACTGCGTTGACCAACAGCTTGGAAGCCGAAGGGGCAAGAGACTGGTCGCCCCTGCTGGTCGCGGCAGAACAAGGCGATGCGGAGGCGGTTCGATCGGAATTGGCGGCTGGCGCCGACATCAATCAGTCGGACGACGGCGGCTGGTCTGCACTTCACCTTTCAGCCCTCAATGACCGCACAGCTGTGGTGGAGGCGCTGATCGAAGACCCGGAAATCGACGTGAATTCCAGAAACAAGTGGAAGAGCACGCCCTTGAGCCTTGCGGCGGCCAAGGGACATTACGCGTGTATCTCTGTCCTCGTGAGACACCCCCAAATAGAGATCAACGCTCGAGCTGACTACTACGGCAGAACGGCCCTTATCGAGGCGGCGAAGAACGGGCATCTCGAAGTCGTCAAGTTGCTCGTGGAGAATGACGCGGAAGTAAATCTGACCGACAAGACGGGGAGAAACAACGCGCTCATCGAGGCTATCAAGGGGCGGCACTACGAGATCGCGGAATACCTGCTGGATTCTGGGAAAGTGAGCTTTATCAACAAAGAGATGAGGCTAAACGCCCTGATCTGGGCTGGCAGCTGCCACAACCCTCAGCTTATCGAAAAGCTGGAAGCCGCGATCCACAGTTTCTTCGACGGCAAATAAGGGCCTCGCCCTTATTGTCGCGGGGCGCGTCCGCATCTCCCGTCACGTCGACGCGCTCGATGGCGCAAACGGCCCCGCGGCGCTTCGCATAAATTATTCAACCAAATGGTTGACTATCTCAAAGCGTGCATCTATATTCAACTACATGGTTGAATTAGAGACACCCCAGATGGACGCGGTTTTTCACGCCCTTGGCGACGCCACCCGGCGGCACATGCTTCGCGATCTCGCCGATGGCGAGAAAACGGTAAGCCAGCTGGCGGAACCCTTCGTGATGTCGCTCGCGGCGGCTTCCAAGCACATCAAGGCGCTGGAGAACGCAGGGCTTATTCGTCGAGAGGTGAGGGGCCGCACGCATCTGTGCCGACTAGCCCCTGGACCGCTGGCCAGCGCCCATCAGTGGCTCAGCTTCTACGAGCGCTTCTGGACCGGTCGTCTCGATGTTCTCGAACGCCTTCTTCGCGAAGAGGACGCACGCAAAGCCCAGAATGAGTCCAGGAAATCGCCCAACCCGAAAGAAGGAGACGAGCAATGAACCAGATGAGAAGCATCGACGCCTATGGCGCGCTGAGCGAGGCCGCCACGTTCACCATCCAGCGCCTTTTGCCCGGACCCATCGAACGCGTCTGGGCCTATCTCACCGAGAGTGACTTGCGCCGGCAATGGATGGCCGCGGGCCGGATGGAAATGAAGGCCGGCAGCTCGTTCGAATTGGTCTGGCGTAACGACGAGCTGACGGACCCGCCTGGCCAGCGCCCCGCGGGCTTTCCCGAAGAGCATCGTATGGAGGGCCGGATCACCGAACTCGATCCGCCGCGCAAGCTTTCCATCACCTGGGGAAACACCGGCGGCGTCTCCTTCTTGCTGGAGGCGAAGGGTAGCGATGTGCTGCTCACCGTCGTTCATCGCCGCCTGCCGGAACGTGCAATCCAGCTCAACATCACCGCCGGCTGGCACATACACCTCGACCTGCTGGCCGCCCGCCTGGCGGGCAAGACGCCGACCTCGTTCTGGGACGGCTGGAGCCGCCTGCGGGAAGAATACGACCGCCGTCTGCCGGCCTGATGTAACTCGCGGCGGCTATCCCTGAGGTCGCCGCCAGCAACACGAAGCAACGCTGAACCGATGAAACGTGCTTGCATCCCGCAAGCCTGATGGAGGAAGTCATGCGCAAATTGATCGCTGGAATGAAGATTTCCGTCGATGGCAAGATGGAGGGGCCCGAGGGTTACGCCGATTGGGTCGACGCGTGGTCGGACGAATACGGCCTGACGCCGCAAATCGATGCCTGCCTGCTTGGCAGCGTCATGTATGCCGGCTACGAGCGCTACTGGAGCGCCATCCAGAACGAGCCCGACAAGCCGCTGCCGATGACCGGCAAATTGCCGAAGCCGGCCGAGCTAGAATGGGCCCGCTTCGCCGCGCAGACGCCGCATTATGTGCTGTCGAACACAATGACTTCGGCGGCCTGGCCAAAGACGCGCTTCGTGCGGAATTTCGAGGATATCGCTGCGCTGAAACAGCAGCCCGGCAACGACATCTACCTTATGGGCGGCGCCCGAATTACCGCGGGCCTTATCGATGCCGGGCTGGTCGATGAGCTCAGGCTGATCGTCTATCCGCTGCTCGCCGGTGACGGAAAGCCGCTGTTTGGGACGGTGAAAAATCGTCGTGGGCTCGAACTGCGCAAGGTCGAACAGCTTTCGGACGGCCGCGTCGGGCTGGTCTATGGGATCGGCTAAAGCGCGTCGCGTTCGATCGGCCTCATGCGACGCGCTTTTTGCGCGGCATGCATTAGCGCCAAGGGTCAGGCAACGACGCCGCGGCAGGCCAAGGCGACATTGGCAAAGGACCTCGGGCCGTCGGGCCCGCCGGCCTCGTAGGCGTCGCGCATGGCGGCGTCGGTGCGCGCCCGCTCTTCCGGGTCGAGCGCGGCCACATACTTGCCGAGCGGCCCTTCGCCGGCGGCAATCGGCGCCCAGTAATCATCGAAATTTTGGTAGTCCATGCGGATCATCAACTGGGTTTCCGTAACGTCGCGGAGACCCTGTTCGACAAAGGTCCGTTTCATTTCACCCGGCTGCATCATCGGCTGCGTGCAATAGCGGGCACGCAGCTGGCGTCCGCCTTCACTGAGCACCGCCACCGTGTCGATCATCATGCGCATCCCCGGCATGCCGCCGAGATGGTCCCATACCGTCGCCGCGACGACGCCGCCCGGCCGCACGACGCGGCGCATCTCGGCGACTGCCTTGCCGGCTTCGGGCACGAAATGGAGCACGAGCAGGGCCAGGGCACGGTCGAACGCGCCATCCTCAAAGGGCAGGGCGCAGGCATCCGCCTGACGGATTTTTATCCGCGGATCGGTGTTGCGCCGGATTGCCTCCTCGACGAAAACGGCCGAAAAGTCGATCGCCGCGACCTCACCGAGGTCAGCGGCCTTGACGAGCGCGAAGGTCAGACTGCCGGTGCCGCATCCGACGTCGAGGATATTTTCGCCGTCCTTGAGGCCCGCGAAGCCGATGAACAGCGGCGCGAGCTTTTGGCTCCAGCGGCCCATGAGCTGCTCATAGCCGGCAGCATGGTGAACGTTGAAACTTGAAGTCATCGAAGCCTCCTCCCAAAGCCGTATGCTAGACTTCGGCAGCCGCTGACGAAAGGCACTTTTGGCGCGTGTTGGTTCGGCAGCCCGGAGCGCGCGAAGACATCGCCGGCCGGATTTGATGGCGCCGGCCAGCCAGCCTCCGTGGCCTCGACCACCTATTCGGCGGGCAACCCGCGGCGCTTCCATTCGCTGCGCGGCACCGGATTTCCAACACGAAAGGCAAACGACACGACTCTCGTCGCGTCCGGATCGACCTCGCAGCGAAAGCTCAGATCGTACCACTGCCCGTTTGCAGGGAACGGCGCACTGGCGACGTTCATGACCGTGCCGGCCTTCAGCCGATACTCAAGCAGGCTGTTTGGGAAATAGGGGGCGACGCGTGCACCAATTGCTGTGCGAGTTCCGTGTTGCAGAGCTGACCGATCCGCACGGCGCGCGGCACATTTTTCATCGCGGTTGTCGCCACCGGATCACCGGTTGCTGATTTCGAGAACAATCTCTTCGCTTCCTGAAGCTTCAAGGGCCTTTGCACTTTGGCGACATCCGCTGGCTTGGGCTTCGGCGGCGGTGATGCGCCAGGCGACGGAGCCTGGTCTTTCCCCTCGACCGCTGTCACGGCAGGTGGCTGTGCAAGATCCTGGTTACTGGGAACTTGCGGCGCTGGCGGTTGTTCCGAACCATCCTCCGCACTGTTGCCGTCCAGAGACTTGCGAGGACCGGCGTCCTTCTCACCGAATTGGAAGACAGGTCTCTGCGCGGTGACCTCACGGCTCGTCGGCGTCTCGACCTTGGCTTCCGGCTGCTTTTCCGGCTTGGGCGGTTCAGCGGGGGACGGAGGTTTGGTTTTTTCCGGCGGTTTAGGCGGCGGCACGATATCAACTGCGATGGGCTGCTCCTTCTGCGGCTGCGGGGGCGACAGCGGCAGTGCGGACAAAAGAAGCGCGGCGGCGAGCAAATGCACGACCGCGGAGGCAGGCAAGGCCCACCCGAATACCCGGCGCTGATCCCGTATGTCGTCTCTCATTGTGACCGGTGTGTGGAATGAAATATTGGCGGCATCAAGCATCGATGCCGCCAGACGTCGAAATAACCTGTTGCGAATCGAAAGTCGGCGGCTGCAATGCGGCGCGGCATCCAATCGTGTGGCGTCGGCGTCCGCGCAGGGGACCGGGCCAGCAGCGCATGCATCAAGTCGTCATTTCAGGCGGCTAGCAGGCACGCCCTGCCGGCACGGTGCCGCCGGTTGAAATCACAGGGAAACCGATAGCCCGCCGTCAACCGCCAGCACGTGCCCGTTGACGTAAGCGGCAGCGTCGGAGGCGAGAAACACCACGGCTCCGCCGAGCTCCTCAGGCTGGGCCCAGCGGCCCGCGGGGGTTCGTGCCTCGACCCATTTGGTGAAGGCCTCGTCGTGCATAAGTGCGGTGTTGAGCTCGGTGGCGAAATAGCCGGGGGCGATGGCGTTGACGGTGATGCCGTGACGGCCCAGCTCAGCGGCAGTGGAGCGTGTCAGCCCGTGCAGGCCCGCCTTTGCCGCCACATAGGCGTGAATGGTGGGGCGGCCAAGGATCGCTGCGACCGATCCGGTGTTTATTATGCGCCCGAACTTGTTTGGCAGCATCAGGCGCACCGCGTCGCGCATCATGCGGAAGCAAGCCGACAGATTGACGGCAACCACATGGTTGAAATCCTCGTCCTGCCATTCGACCAGCGGTTTCCGATGCTGGATGCCGGCGTTGTTGACCAGAATATCGAGGCGGCCGTGGCGTTCGACGATTCCTTCGAGCGACGCCCTTGAGATCGCCGCGTCGGTGACATCGAACGGCAGGGCTTCTGCACCGATCCTTTCGGCCGCCACGGAAAGGGCGGCCACGTCGCGGGCATTGACGATCACCGTCGCACCGTTTTCGGCAAGTGCCTTGGCCATGGCAAAACCAAGACCACGCGAGGCACCCGTGACCAATGCGACACGGCCCTTGAGCGAGAACAATTCCGGCATTGAGATCCCCTATGAAAAGGGCGGGAGTTTCCTCCCGCCCAAAGCGCTATTTGGCGACGCAGGTGTCGGCTGTCTCCGGAGTGCAGACATCGAGGCCCGTGTAGGTCGGGTCGGCCGGCGGAGCCTTGCCCTCCTTCATGTCCTTCAGCGCCATCATCGTCTTGTAGCCCATCTCGAACGGCCGCTGACCGACCTGGCCAAGGGAGAAACCTTCCTTCATCTGGTCGATCTGTACCGGAAGCGTGTCGGCAACGACAAGGGCCAGGGCTTTCGAGGCGATCTTGTCCTTGTACGGTGCGACCGCGGCGCGGTTGGCGTCGGGAATGAACTGCGGGAAGCCACCGGTTGGGACGAATGCGTCGAGGTTCGGGTTTTTCGCCATGATATCCTCGAACTGTTGCACCGAAAGCGGGAAATCATCGTTGGTGTAGAGCGGACAGCCTTCGATTTCGGTCCAGCCGTTCTGGCCCGTCAGCCGATCCCCGGGCGAGGCCGCCGATTTGGTGCCCGAAAGCGTATCGCGAATGCCCTGCATGCGCTCGTTGTGGTTGGCCGCCGCGGCGCCGCCGGACTGGATGCAGATCGTGCCGCCTTTGGGCTTGATCTGCATGACAAGCTTGGCGAGGTTCTCGCCGATCTCATAATTGTGCGTGCCGATATAGGCAACGCGCAAATCCTTGTTTTCGGGCAGGAGATCGGAGTCCCAGGTGAGGACCGGGATGCCGGCTTCCTTGGCGGCCTGCAGCGCAACCGCCATCGCGGCGGCGTTCGACGGCGACACGGCGATGCCGTCCACCTTCTTGGCCACGAGATCCTGCACGATCTGCACCTGCTCGTCGCCACCACCATGCTCGCCGGGGCCGATATACATGCACTCCACGGCGCCATTGGATTCGGCCTCGGCTTTCTTGCAGCCGTCGCGTGCCTGGTCGAAGAAAGGATTGTTCATGTTCTTCGGCACCAGGGCGAAGGTGTATTTCGCCTGGGCGCCGGAAACGGCAAGCACCATTGCGCCAAGCGCGACGGCGGCCGTCAGCAGATGTTTTTTCATGTGACGTTCTCCTCCTTGGTGTGATGTCCCGCAAGCCTCCCGCCGGCGGGTTTCTAGCGGCGTTTTTTGGGCATCAAGACTGCCAGCGACGCGGCGAGAATCGATTTGCCGCCCGTTTGCATGCCCAAGAGAACCGCAAGAACGATGAAGGCGCCGACGAAGGCACCCTGCCAGTTTGAATCGATGCCGGCCATCAGCAGCGCATTCCTGATCACCTCGAGGAAGGCCGAACCGATGATCGCACCGAAGGCCGTGCCGGCGCCGCCCATGAGGCTGGCGCCGCCAATGACTGTCGCGGCGATAACGCGCAGTTCGTAGCCCTGGCCCATGGCATTTATAGCCGAACCGTTATAGCCGAGGAGCAGGAGCGAGGCGAGCGCGGCGGTGAAAGCCGAGAAGACATAGGCCTCGAATTTAATCCAGTTGACCGGAACGCCGGTGAGCCGTGCCGCCTCCTCATTGCCGCCGATGGCGAAGAGATGCCGGGCCCAGGCTGTGAAGTTGAATACGAAGCCGACAATCAGGGCCAGGATCACCATGGTCCAGAACTGTGACGACAGTTCTGGTATCCAATGCGGTGCCCAGTCGTTCGGACCATGCCGCGGCCATTTCCACTGACCGATTGCCTTCACGATCGGAGCATCGGGCCCGAACTGGTAGAGCATCTGGTTGGCCGAGAATACCACCGCCAGCGAGCGCGCGACGGACAGCATGCCGAGGGTGACCACAAAGGACGGCATCCCGACATAGGCGACAAAGAATCCGTTGACCGCGCCACAGGCCAGACCGGAGAAAAGGCCCATGGCGAAGGCGACGTACCAGGGATAATGCCAGGTGAGGAACAGGCCGGCGACGATGACCACGAGACCCATGACGGAGCCGACCGACAGATCGATACCGCCGGTGATGATGACGATCGTCATGCCAAGTGCCATGATGCCGAAAGGTGCGAAGTTGCGCGTCACATTGGCGACGTTTTCAGAGGTGCCGAAGCTCGGCTCCATCGCAGTCATCAACATGACGAGCGCGATGAGCGCGATCATCACCCAGAAGGGCTGACTTGAAATCACACGTTGGAGAACTGTTTTTTCCTTGGTCGGGACGAAATCCGACATGGCCGGCCTGCCATGTTCTTCGACTGAGCCCTGAACGCCAACTGACTCCTGAACACTATTCGCCACGGATGGCCCCCGTTATCAGTCCGGTGATTTCCTCGGGCGATGTTTTGTCGGCTGGCTTGTCGGCAACTTTCGAGCCCCGCCTGAGGACGATAATGCGATCTGCCACGGCGAACACGTCAGGCATTCGGTGACTGATCAGCATGACGCCGACTCCTTGTGCTTTGAGGCGTCGGATCAGTTCGAGTACTTCCGCCACCTGGCGCACCGAGATGGCGGCCGTTGGTTCGTCCATCAGCACCAGCTTGGCATTTGAAAGCCGGGTCCGCGCGATGGCGACCGCCTGGCGCTGCCCACCCGACATCTTCCTGACGAGGTCGCGCGGCCGGGTTTCCGATTTGAGTTCCTTGAACAGCGCTGCCGAGCGATCGATCATCGCCTGCTTGTCAAGAATCCTGATCGGCCAGAAGCCCTTCTTGATCTCGCGCCCCAGAAAGACGTTCTGCGCGGCCGTCAGATTATCGGCGAGCGCCAGGTCCTGATAAACAACTTCGATCCCCTTGGCGCGGGCCTGCACGGGCTGGTGGAAGTGGCACACCTCGCCCTCGACTACAATTTCGCCGTCGCTCGGAGGAAAATTCCCGGCCACAGTCTTGACTATCGTCGACTTGCCGGCGCCGTTGTCCCCCATCAGACCAACGACTTCGCCTCGCTCCACCTGGAAGCTAACGTCGGTCAGGGCCTGGATAGCCCCGAAATTCTTGGAGACGTGGCGAACCTCAAGCACCGGCATCGCGGTCCTCCCGGGACAACATTTTATCGGTCTTGTCCCTGGTCTATGCACAGCAGCTAATCAGCGAAACGTATTCAACACAATCATTTATTAGGTCAGGCATCTATTAGGTCAGGCCTCCCGGCAGTGACACGCGTCGTCTTAGGCCGTGACCTTGTAGCTGCTGCAGAACACCGAGGGCTCGGCCGGTCCTTAAGACAATCACCAGGCGATCCTCAGGCTTGCGCCGCTTCATATCCGTTTCGGGTGAAATGAGTAGGCGTTTTGCGAGCGGTGCCAACGCCTCGGGTATGGAGCGCGGCAGAACACGGTTTGCGTCATTCAAACACACGAGGACAGTGGCCAAGCCTGTCCCTAGCGTGCGTCGGCCAGAGCGCACGTCAGGAGATGAACCCGCATTCGGGGGAGGCGAGGGTCAAGTATTGAAAATCCGCTCCTTGCCGGCGCTGCACGAGAGGGATATTCGGTCATGAATTTCAAAGGTTTGATCAAGCGTGCCGAGACAGTGGAGAGAGCGTTCAAGGAGCTCGAAACCGATTTGGCGGATGCGTTTAGCGAATGTCTCAATGTGGACGATCAGTCGCCGTTGAACGACGTCACTGTGCCGGATGAGACGGTATCGGATGAGAATCTCGCGACAACGGATGACAGCTCGCAGCTCGAAGCCAATGCGGACGCCTTCGAGACCGCACGACGGCTGTCCCCCCATACGCAAACCCGGCTGGCTGCCTTAAATGCGGTCGATGGGCTCTTTCACGACGCGCAGGAGTATCTGGGGGAGATCAATGCGAAACTGTCGGAGATCGCGACCTCGCATCATCTGACGGGCGAATTCCTGAAACTGCTTCACGGCGACATTCTTCGCGCCAACGAATTGGAGCTGGCAAATACCGGCCTGACCGCGCAGCAAAGGGTGCTGTCCGAACAGCTCCACGATGCAACCAGAAAGCAGCGCGAGCGCGACAGCGCTATCGAGGCCCTGCAGCAGCACGAGGCGAGCCTGGTCGAGGACAAGGAAGCACTCCGCGGCGCGCTGGCTGCGGCAAGGCTGGAACTCGTCGTCGCAGGCAATGCGAGCGCAAAACGCGAGGCCGAGTTCGGCGAGCTTGTCAAAACACTCTCGGCCAGAGCCGTCGAGGCCAACAGACGCTCGCGCGAGAACGAGATGCTGCGGGAGAAACATGTCAGCCTGTCGATCGACCTCGACAAGGCGCTGAAACGGGAGGCCGAGGCCCGGCACAGGCTGGACGAACTCTCGACTGTCCATGCCAATGATGCCGCGCAGCTTTCGGAACTGCTGGCCGCGCTTGGCAAGAGCGAGAAAGAGGAGATGCGGCTGCAGAAATCGCTCGATATGGCGCAGGCAAAGCTATCGGAAATAACGGAAGCGGCCCGCATCAGGGACGGTGACAGGGAAGCCGAACTTGCACGCAGTGTCGCGGAGATGACCGGCTTGCGTTCTGAAATCGAGGATCTTCGATCGCGACTGGAGGCCGCCTCCAACCACAACAGCGAAGCCGCCAGCGAGATCGCCAGGCTCAAAGCCCAAGCGAGCGACGCGGTGGCGGAAAAGCAAATTGTCGAGCAAAAATTGTCCGCCCTCACGAAGGAGAGCGAAAACGACAAGATGAATCTTTCCGCGGTCAGCGCGAATTTTTCGCAGCTTTCCCTGCAGCAGGCATCCGAACAGATACAGTTCGACGTCCAGCGGCAGGAATGCGAGGATCTGCGAGCCGAAGTCGCGTCGCTTCAAGCCCGGGTCAAGGACCTGTTGCCCTATGAGCGGCTCCACAAGGCCACCAACGCCAGACCGCGTGAAGACGGCGTGGTCGAGATCACCGCCGCGGTGGCGGAGAAGGCCCGCGCCAGCAGGCGGCGCCTCCGCCTGCGCGCTGCTTCGTAGCTCAGGCGCGGCTGTCTGAAGTTCGACTGGTGCGAAGCGAACATCCGTCGATGGAAGCGATCCTTGGGGCTGGCCTCCCCTGCGTCAGGCTGCAATAGTGCACGCCGGTGAGGCGGAGGGGGCTGAGCATGCGGCTATTCACAAACCGGAATCACCTCCGGTGGAGGATGTTGGCCTTCATCGCCGTCATTACGCTTTCGCCGAAAGCGGCGTCGGCCGACACCATTACACCCGACAGGATCGCCGCGGCCATTGCGAAGCTCGAATTACTGGCCGAAGGCGTCGTCGCGGATGGTAGCGTACCTGGTCTCGCCATCGGTGTCGTGCACGGCGACGAGGTGATCTTCCTCAAGGGTTTTGGGAATCGCGAGGCCGGCAAGCCGGAGGCCGTCGACGCCGACACGGTGTTCCAGATCGCCTCGCTCTCCAAGCCTGTCTCCGCCACGGTCGTGGCGGCGCTGGTCAGCGGGGGGATCGCTTCGTGGGATTCGAAGATCGCCGACCTCGATCCGGCTTTCCGGCTCGCCCAGCCCTATCCGACCAGCGAACTCACGGTCCGCGACCTGTTTGCGCACCGCAGCGGGCTTCCCGGCACCGCCGGCGACGACCTCGAGGACATCGGCTATGACCGCGCGGAGATCCTGCGCCGGCTGCGGTTCGTGTCGCCGTCATCGAGCTTTCGTGCGGGCTATTCCTACAGCAATTTCGGACTGACCGAGGGTGCCGTCGCGGCCGCGAAGCCGACGGGTAAATCATGGGAAGAGGTCGCCGAAGAGAAGCTCTACCGTCCGCTTGGAATGGCCTCGACCAGCTCCCGTCATTCGGACTTCATCAAGCACGCCAACCGCGCCGAGCTTCACGCCAAAATCGATGGCGCCTGGACCGCGAAAGTCCAGCGCTATCCGGATGCGCAGGCGCCAGCAGGCGGCGTCAGTTCCACCGCACGCGACCTCTCGCAATGGATGCGCCTTGTGCTCGGCAACGGGGTCTATGCCGGCAAGAGACTCATTGCCGCCGATGCGCTGGAACAGACACATATTCCCTTGACGGCTCGCGGCAAGAATCCCGTCTCAGGAGGCGAGGCCTTCTACGGCCTCGGCTGGAATATCGAATTCGGCCGGCACGGGCTGATCTGGGGTCACGCGGGCGCCTTCAGCACCGGCGCACGCAGCCTGGTGATGCTCTTCCCCGAGGAGAAGCTTGGCATCGTCGTCATCGCCAACGCCTTTCCGACAGGCGTGCCGGAGGGGCTGTCCGACAGCTTCGCCGATCTCGTTTTCGACGGAACGCTGGGGAAGGATAAGGTAAAGGCATGGAATAATATCTATGCGAGCATGTTCGGCCCGGTGATTGCGGCGGCCGAGGCCACCTATGCCGCGCCGCCCTCTCCAGCAAGTCCGGCCGAGCCGGCCAGTGCCTATGCAGGCCGTTACTTCAACGATTTCTTCGGCGATGCTATTGTATCGGGCGAAGGAGACACTCTTGTCCTCAAGGTCGGGCCTGCCGGCGCGCGGTCCTATTCGCTGAAGCATTTCGACCGCGACCTCTTCGTGACCTTCCCCGATGCCGAGATGCCGGACAGGCCCTCGGCCGTCAGCTTTGCCGTCGGCCCCGACGGCAAGGCGTCGGCCATCACCGTCGAATTTCTCGACGACAATCATCTCGGCACGCTGCAACGCGTGGGAGATTAGAGCACTTCCAGGAAAGTCCGGAGCGGCTTTCCGTCCATAATTGCGTAAAAACAGATATTTGGAGCGGGTCAGCGACTATCAAAAGCTGAACCGCTTTAGGTCAAAATTCAATCAGCTGGCTGCCGCCAACAGCCGAGATGGTCAAAAAGCAGTCAAGCTTATTATGGTAGGGATCGCCGATAGCGGATTCGACAAATCATGCAAAGACCGACTAACGAGATCAGTCGGCTTTCGTCCCAAATTGGAGACCAGCAGGTGGCCTGGGTGCAGAATTGGGTCTGGCTAGTTAATTGGAACCCGCTGATCGATGAACTCGGTCACATGGCTGGCGAGGCCCTTGATGTCGGATTGCGTAGGATTCTCGAAGACGAGCTCAAAGAAACCGATACAGATGCATCTCCACAGCGATGGGCATCGTGCCATTTCGATGGTCCCCGACCGATTGCCGCTTTGTTCGGAATTGATCAAGGAACAGACATTTTACTCGTTCGGATCGAGGTGCCAGACAACCTTCTGTACGCGCCGAGACAACACTTGATCTGATGAAGTCATACGCGTTTGTGGCGCTTGACTGATCGTCCGCAATGGGGTCGAACCTGGTCGTTGAGTGTTTGGCTCGTTCTCAACTCAAAGACGCCGGGCCGAACTGGAGCAATTTGAAGCAATCGCCGCTTCCCAACTTCAACTGCGTCAGGAAGGGTTTCGACCGGTCGAGCCATTCCTGGTGCGATCTCGCATCGGCTTCGATTTCATTGGCCGGTGCAAGCTTGACGAAGCCGCGCCCGTTGCTGAAAAGCCAGCACGCGCGGCCGAGAAACCGCCTGCTGCGCTGGCGCAGGAGGTCGGCATCATAAAAGACGTCGAGCACCTCCTGCTTGATCTTCCGTTCCTTTTCGGGATTGGCGATCGCAACCTCGATCGGCTCGCCGCCGATTGCATCCTGCAGGTCCTTGTAATCCAGGGCGATCTGGGTGGTGGCATATTTGATGTCGCTCTCGTCCCGGACGATGTTGAACCATAGCGTTGGGTTGAGCTCGTTGACAACGAACGATGCTTCGAAATCGCGTGACAGATTGAGAATATCGAACCCCTGAACATCGACGTCGCGCTCGACCAGAAGGATCTGGGAAACCTGCTTGGCGAGCCCCGTTCCCTGGGCGCTGACAGCGGCGTTGTCACCGCCGTGTTCCGGACTGACATAGGCACCGCCATCATCCAGCAGCGCGTCGAATTCGCCGAGGGCCTCCACGACAGCGCTGCCACGGGCAACACGCGCCGCCAGTTTGGCGAGAACCTGCTGGAGCTCCGTTTCGCGTTTGCGCTGGTCCTGATAATTCTGCTGGAAAAAGAAGATGAACAGGGACACGCCAATCCCGATCAGGATCACGCCCAGCTGCGAAAAGATATTGCGATAATATTCCAGCAGCTTTTCACGATGGCGTACGTCGTCACGCACACTGTGCGCCACGCGAAGATTGACGATCAGCGAAACGACCAGGAGCCCGGCACCGACCAGGATCAGGCCGCCGATCAGCACGTAGCCATGGCGTGAGTTGAAGTCCATTCCTTTGCCGCGCTCCCGAAACCCCAGACAGCGCAGACTAATACCATTCCGCCTCAACACCTACGATCATCCCCACCATTCGGCCACTGTTCTTACTGCCAGGACTACGCTCGCCATCCGCCTCGTTTCGTGGCGGTCTTCTCGCAGCCGGATTCAGGCCGCGTGCTTGGAACCAATGACGGGCGAGACTGTTCAGCTATGACTTTGATACGATGCCGACGTGCCCGGCCGGCTGGGCTTGCGGCGATCTTGAGGAGTTCTCATCATGAAGATTTCGTCCAGATTTCGTTCAGTCGCAGTTGCCGTCATCGCTGCGGCGGCAGTTAGCTTTGCCAGCGTCGCGCATGCCGACAGCGGTACGATCCGCTTCGCCGTCCACAAGGCGGCCTTTTTCATCGGCGGCTCCGGAGGCGAGGGCACACTGACCTTCCATGGTCGCCGATATCCCATCTCGGTCGGCGGCATCTCGGGCGGCCTCGCCTTCGGCGCCTCCAAGACCTATTTCAAAGGTACCGTGCGCCACATACGCCGCGCCCGGGATGTGACGGGGGTGTACGGTGCAGCGGGCGGTGGCGGCGCGCTCGGCAAAGGAGCCCAGGTGATCGTCATGACCAATGACAAGGGTGCCCAACTCGAACTCACGGGCAGGCAGGTAGGCCTGCAAGTCAATGCCGATCTCAGCGGTATGAGCATCTCGCTGAAATAAGGACAGTCACTGCATTCGTTATTCCTTGGATGGGCCGGATTTGGCCGCTCCAAACCGCAACCCATCCATCAGCAGCGACACCAATCGGCGCGAGCGGTCGCGCCAGTCCTTGGTGTCCGGGGCCGAATAGATGCCGCCCAGCGCATGCAGCACGTCGGAGGCATCGACATCGCCGCGGATCGAGCCGTCGGCGACCGCAGCATCGATCAGCCGCCGCAAGGCGAGCGTCACCCTGCCGGAAACGTCGGAGAACAGGGTTGAGTTGGTCGTGAGCAGGATGCGCAGGCTTGTCGACAGCCCGCGCTTGGTGGCGATGTAGTCGACGAAGCGCTGCATCCATTGTTCGAGCGCCATGTCGGGCGCATGATCGCGGGCGAGTTCGTCGGCCGCCTGGCACAGTCCTTCCACTTCGCGCCGATAAACCACCTCGACCAGGTGCTCGCGGGTTGGGAAATGCCGGTAGAGCGTGCCGATGCCGACGCCGGCCTGGCGCGCAATCTCCTCCAGCGAGGCATCGACGCCTTGCGCGGCAAAGGCTTTTGCCGCGACCTCGACCAGAGCATCGCGGTTGCGCTGCGCGTCGGCGCGCAGCGGCTTTGCAACGGCGGCTTCGGTTTTGTCTCCAGAAATGACGGGCGGCTCCGCGGCCAATTTTTTCTCCAGTGCTGATCCGAAGCATACCCGGATAGGCAGGCCCCGTTTCAAGAACGCAGACGCTTCCACCTTCGTTACGTCTCCGACAAATATAATCGCAAGTAAATATAATCACAGGATCGAGTCTGGGCCGGCGTTCCGGCAGGCGAGGCATCTTGCCCGCCTCCGGTGCACGGCCCGTGGATGACGTCCGGTGGATGACGACGGAGGATATTTCCTCGCGGCCGGCACTCGTCATCTGTTCGGCCGATGCCGTGGGGCAAAAATGAGCCCATGTTGAGCACGATCCCCTCAGGATCATTGGACTGTCCTGCCCCTACAGACAGTTCAGAGAGCACCACCGGCTTGGGCCGGTGGTGCTTTTTTGTCTCCAGACATGACGGCCGGCTGCCCTGCCAATTTCCTCCAATTTTGATCATTTTCGATCCGGGGCTTGAACAGGGCGGAGCAGGCCCTTAGGTAACAAACGGAGGCGCCTCCGATTGTGGAGCGCCTTTCTCATGTAATCACGGGATCGGGTATGTCACGTCTTTCGACCTCCCAAGCCGCAGCCCTCCCGGAGCTCGCGCCAAGTCGAACCGACCCCCTCTGCCCTGCCGGGCATCTCCCCCGCAAGGGGGGAGATTAGCTCACCTAGCCATAAGCTGATCTTGCCGCTCGCCGGCCGGGCACCAGATCATCCCCTCCCGCGTCAAGCAACTGGAGCCAGACGCCCCATGACAAGCAAAACCCGAACTCCAATCCAACTTCGAATCAACGGACATCGACATGAGCTGGAGGTCGAACCGCGCGTTACTCTGCTCGACGCCTTGCGCGACCATCTCGGGCTGACCGGCACCAAGAAGGGCTGCGACCAGGGCCAGTGCGGCGCCTGCACCGTTCATATCGACGGCCAGCGCGTGCTGGCCTGCCTGACGCTTGCCACTCAGGCTGAAAGCAGGGACATCACCACCATCGAAGGGCTTGCCGGGGAGGATGGCACGCTGCATGCGGTGCAGGCCGCCTTCCTCGAACAGGATGCCTTCCAGTGCGGCTATTGCACGCCGGGCCAGATCATGTCGGCGGTCGCCTGCATTCGCGAAGGCCATGCCGGCTCGGATGAGGAGATCCGCGAATACATGGCCGGCAATCTCTGCCGCTGCGGCGCCTATCCGCATATCGTCGCCGCCGTGCGCCAGGCGGCCATGGAGGCCGCGTCATGAGGGACTTTTCGTATCTCCGCGCCGGCTCCGTCGATGCAGCCCGTGAGGCAGCAGCACTTCCCGGCGCCATGCTTCTGGCCGGCGGCACGACGCTTGTCGATCTCGCGAAATGCGGCGTTGCCGAACCCGAGACCGTGGTCGACATCACCCATCTCAAAGGACTGGACACGATTGCCGTTGATGACCGGGGCGCCACGATCGGCGCGCTGGCCAGGATGAGCCGCGTCGCCGACCATGCCGATATCAAGAGCCGGTTCCCCGCAGTCTCGGAAGCATTGTGGCAGGCGGCATCGGCGCAGCTGCGCAACATGGCGACGATCGGCGGCAATCTGATGCAGCGTACACGCTGCCCCTATTTCCGCGATCCGGCAAATTTCCCCGCTTGCAACAAGCGCTCGCCCGGCAGCGGCTGCTCGGCGATTGGCGGGGTCACCCGCGGCCATGCCGTGCTCGGCACCAGCGAGGCCTGCGTCGCCACCTATCCCGGCGACCTGGCCGTTGCGCTCGTCGCCTTCGACGCGACCGTCCATCTCGGTGACCGCCAGATTGCCGTCGATGATTTTTTCCTGCTGCCGGGCAACACGCCCGACAAGGAACATGCGATCGAGCCCGGCGAGATGATCACCGCGATCGGCATTCCGGCTTCCGCCGCCGCCCGACGCTCGACCTATCTCAAGGTCCGCGACCGCCAGTCCTATGAATTCGCCGCGGCAAGTGCCGCGGTCGGCATCGAATTCGAGGCTGACGGACGGACGATCCGCGATCTGCGCGTGGCACTTGGCGGCGTCGCCACCAAGCCATGGCGCGCCCTTGCCGTCGAAGAGGCGCTGAAAGGCAAAGTGCTCGAGCCGGAGGTCGTCAGGCAAGCCAGCCTGCTCGCCGTCGAGGCCGCCGTCGACCATGGCGCCAACCACTACAAGATCGAACTGGCGCCGCGCGTCGTCGCCCGCGCCATCCTCAAAATGGGAGAAACGGCATGACCGTTCACGAGTTGAGAACAAGACCCGGCGATGCCAAACGCGGCGACGCTTCGGACGGTGCCGTCCTCGCCGACCAGGTCGGCGGCCGGCTGTCGCGCGTCGACGGCCCGGCCAAGATCACCGGTGCCGCCAAATACGCCGTCGAGCAGCAGCTCGAGGGGCTTACCCATGCGGTGCTGGTCGAGAGCACCATTGCCGCCGGCCGGGTGCGTTCGATCGACACGGCCGCGGCCAAGGCGTCGCCCGGCGTGCTGCTGGTGCTGACGCCCGACAATATCCTGCCGCTGAGAACCGCAACGGACTGGCTGGGCACGCCGCCGCCGGACGTCGCTTATTGCCCGCTGGCGCGCGACATCACCTTCAGCGGCCAGCATGTCGCGGCGGTGGTGGCCGAGAGTTTCGAGCAGGCGGTCGCCGCCGCGGCGCTGGTCAAGATCGCCTATGACGAGGCGCCGGCGATCGTCGACCTCAGCGATCCAAAGGCCGGCGACGGCATCCCCGTCGATGCGATGACCAAGGAATGGGGCGAGGCGGAGACAGCGTTCGCCTCGGCTCCGGTCAGGATCTGCAACGCCTACAACACGCCGCGCGAATACCAAGCGCCGATGGAGCCGCATGGCCTGATCGCAAAGTGGCAGGGCGACCAGCTGACGGTCTGGGAGCCGAGCCAATGGCTCGACGGCATGGCGCGGACCTATGCCGAATGGTTCGGCGTGCCGTTCGAGAATGTACGACTGGTCTCGCCTTATATTGGCGGCGGCTTCGGCTCCAAGGCGTTTGCCTATGGCTACGGCGCTGTAGCGGCAGTCGCCGCGAAAATGCTGGGACGGCCGGTGAAGCTGGCGGTCACCAGGCCGCAGACCTTCACCGCCTATGGCGGACGGGCGGCGACGCGCCAGACCGTGGCGCTCGGCGCCAACGCGGAGGGCCAGATCCAGTCGGTCGTGCATCGCGGCGTCAACGAGACCTCGGTCGACGGCATGTGGGTCGAGCCGCTCGGCTCGGTCACCTCGGTCATGTACGCGACGCCGAATTTCTCGTCGCGGCAGAACGTCGTGCGGGTCAACACGGTGGTGCCGGGGGCATTGCGCGCGCCGGGCGAGAACCCGAGCGCCTTCGGCATCGAAAGCGCCATCGACGAGCTCGCCTATGAGGTCGGTATCGATCCGCTGGAAATCCGGCTCAGGAACTATGCCGAGCAGGACCCGCATGCGAAGAAGCCGTGGTCGACACGGCAGCTGCGTGAGGCCTTTGCGGCCGGCGCCGAAGCCTTTGGCTGGTCGAAGCGGAACCCCCGGCCGCGTTCGATGCGCGACGGCAACCAGCTGATCGGCTGGGGTGTCGCGGCAGGCACCTACCCGGTGCGGCGCGCCTATGGCGAGGCGGTCGTGCGTATTCTCGCCGACGGCTCGGTCGAGGTCGAAAGCTCATCGATCGACATGGGGCAGGGCACCTACACGATCCTGGCGCAGACCGCCGCCGAGGTGGTGGGCGTGCCGGCGGAAAACGTCGTCGTCAAACTTGGCGATTCCCGCTATGCCCGTGCCGGCGTCACCGGCGGTTCGCGGCTGGCCGGGGTGATGACCGGCGCCGTCCACAAGGCGGCGAGTGCCGCGCTCGACCAGCTGATCGGGCTCGCCATCAGCGATCCGGCTTCGCCGTTCCATGCGCTGCAGGCCAACACGCTCGTCGTCGCCAATGGCCGCATCGCCTCGCCGCGCGGCAACGGCCCTGAGGTTTCGATCGCCGAACTGCTCAGCAGCGTCGGGCGCGAGCATATCGAGGCGAAGGGCGACACCATGCCGGCCAATTCGACGGTCGAGGACCGCTACAAGAACTACACCACCATAGCCATGGCGCTGCCACACACCGAGGGCGACTATTCCCGCCACAGCTGGTGCGCGCATTTCATCGAAGTCCGCGTCGACGAGGACTTTGGCACGGTTCGCGTTTCCCGCGTGGTGTCGGCGCTGGATTCGGGCCGGCTCTACAATCCCAAGCTCGCCGAAAGCCAATGGAAGGGCGGCATCATCATGGGCATCGGCCAGGCGCTGCTCGAGGAGGGCATCGTCGACCGCCGGCATGGGCGCATCGTCAACGACAATTTCGCCGACTATCTCATCGCCACCAATGCCGACATTCCCGACATCGAGGTGATCTCGGTCGGTATTCCCGATCCGCATTCCTCGGCGCTTGGCGGCAAGGGGGTCGGCGAGCTGGGCATTGTCGGCGTGGCGCCGGCGATCGCCAACGCGGTATTCCACGCCACCGGGAAAAGGGTGCGGGACCTGCCGATCACGCTGGAGAAGCTGATTTAGGCGGAGGTTGGGACTGTCGGCGCATTGGCGATTGTCAAAAGCCGAGGTGACGACCGATCTCCCCGCCAGAGGCCCGCCAGAGGGGAGATCGGCAGCTTCGACGCTTTGCCTTTTTCAGGCTCACCACGACAGACTGAATGCAAGCTTGCCGAAATGCCGGCCGCCGGCCGCCATATGGGCGTAGGCCTCGGTCGCCTGATGCTGGCTGTAGACAGTGTCGATGACCGGATCGATACGGGCGGCGCCGATGGCCCGCGCCGCGTCGCGCAGGTCGGATACCGAACCGGTGTTGTTGCCCACCACCTTGAGTGCCTTGATGATGATCGGCAGCAGGTTCGTGGTGGCCTCGGCGCCGGTGACGAAGCCGATGGCGAACACCGTGCCGCCGGGCGCCGCGGCATTGATGGAGCGGGCGAAGGTCGCCGCGCCGCCGGTTTCGACGATCAGATCGGCGCCGAGCCCGTCGGTCAACTCGAGCACCTTGGCGTCCCAGTCCGGCGTCTCACGATAATTAATGAGATGATCCGCACCCAAGGCCTTGGCGCGCGCCAGCTTTTCGTCAGACGAGGAGGTGATGATGACCGTGGCGCCGGCTGCCTTGGCCAGCTGCAGGGTCAGGATCGAGACACCGCCGGTACCGAGCAGGACGACGACCGACCCCGGCCCGGCATCGGCGGCGCGAAGCGCATTCCACGCGGTGGTGCCGGCGATCGGCAGCGTCGCTGCCGCTTCGAAGGACAGATGCGCCGGCATCGGCACGACGGCATTGGCCGGCAGCGCGACATATTCGGCGAGCGAGCCGGGCAGTGTCAGCCCGCGCATCTCTCTGGTCTCATAAGGCCGCGGACGGCCGCCGATCCAGCGCGGTTTTGCATGGGCGATGACGCGGTCGTTGATGGCGAGCCTCGACACGCCCTCGCCAATGCCGACGATCTCGCCGGCGCCGTCGACGACGGGAATGAGCGGAAAGCTCGGACCTGGATAGTTGCCGCTCGCTATCGCGACATCGACAAAATTGAGGCTTGCGGCGCGCAGGCGGATCAGCACTTCGCCGCGTTGCGGTTCAGGCGTGGGAACGGTGGCCGCGCGAAACGCGTCCAGTCTCGGGGCAGTCAGTTCGATCGCTTTCATGTCTCACTCCGGTTGATGGCCGATTGACGGGCCGGGATTGAGTGAAACTAGCTGCTGCGCTATTGGTATATAATCCTTGGCTTTTACATATGAGCTCTGCACCTGATGCAGCAATCGCACGAACCGGCAGCATTGGTCGAAATGGCCGCCTTCGCGGCAATCGCTGAAGCACGCTCCTTCACCAGGGCGGCTGCTCGCATCGGCCGCGACGCGACGATCCTGTCGCGGCGCCTTGCCTCGCTGGAAGAGCGGTTGGGCGTGCGCCTGCTGCACCGGACGACACGAAGCGTGTCGCTGACCGAGGCGGGTTCGGAATTTCTCATCCGGGTCCGCGCCATCCTGGCTGCGGTCGACGAGGCCGAGGCTGCCGCGTCGGCGCATGCCGGCGGCGGGCCGCGCGGCGTGCTGCGGCTGGCGCTGCCCGGCTCGTTCGGGCGCATGTGGATCGGCCCGCTGCTGCCGCAGTTTCTCACCGAATTTCCCGAAGTCCGTATCGAGGCCGAGTTCTCCAACCGTTTCGTCGATCTCGTCGCCGAGAATTTCGATGTCGCCGTGCGTCTCGGCGCGCTGGAGGATTCGCGGCTGGTGGCGCGCAAGGTCGCGACACGGCGGCGGCTGCTGTGCGCCGCGCCGTCCTACCTCGCCCGCCGGGGCACGCCGACTGCGCCGGAGGCGCTGCTGGAACACAGCTGCCTGGGCTTCTCGGGTTTCCAGACCTTTCCGGCCTGGGAGATGACCGACAGTTCGGGCCGGCGCGTCAGTATCGAGGTCTCCGGGCCGCTGGTCACCGACGATGCCGAGGTACTGGTCGAAGCCGCCGTGCAGGGCGTCGGGCTGATGATGAGCACGGATTGGCTGGTCGGACGCGAGCTCGCCGACGGCCGGCTGGTGCCAGTGCTGGAGGACTGGACGCTTGCCGACGAAGGCGCGGTCTATGTCGTCATGCCTTCGGCCAAGGGGCAAGCCGCCAAGACACGTGCCTTCGCCGACTGGATCGGCAAACGCTTTGCGCCGGTCCCGCCGTGGCGGAGGTGAGGGTGGGTCGCGGCGCGTGGAGCGTCAGCGCCGTCTCTCGTAGAGGAAGGCGTCGGCGATCTATGTGAGACGACCCCCTCTGGCCGCTTCGCGGCCATCTCCCCCTCGAGGGGGGAGATTACGCGCTCAGCCGCCTCCGCCTCCACCACCCTGCTTGATGAAATGACCGAGCAGATCCATCGGCACCGGAAACACGACCGTCGACGAGCGCTCACCGGCGATGTCATGGAGAGCCTCGAAATAGCGTAGCTGCATGGCCTGCGGTGCTTCGGCCAGCATCTTGCCGGCCTCGACGAGCTTTGCCGCCGCCTGCTGTTCGCCGTCGGCATTGATCACTTTCGCACGCCGCAGCCGTTCCGCCTCGGCCTGCTTGGCGATGGCGCGGACCATGTTCTCGTTGAGGTCGACATGCTTGATCTCGACATCGGAGACCTTGATGCCCCAGGCATCGGTGCGCTGGTCGAGAATCTCCTGGATATCGCTGTTGAGCTTGTCACGTTCGGCCAGCATTTCATCGAGCTCATGCTTGCCGAGCACCGACCGCAACGTGGTCTGTGCCAGCTGGTTGGTGGCGGTCATGAAGTCTTCAACCTGGATCACCGCCCGCTCGGCGTCGACGATACGAAAGTACAGCACCGCGTTGACCTTCACCGAGACGTTGTCGCGCGAGATCACGTCCTGCGGCGGGACGTCCTGGACCACCACTCGCAGGTCGACCTTCACCATCTGCTGCACGAAGGGGATGAGGATGATAAGGCCGGGGCCCTTGACCCCGGTGAAGCGGCCGAGCGTGAAGACCACGCCGCGCTCATATTCCCGCAGGATGCGAATGGCCGCGGATAGGAACATGACCACGACGAGCGCTGCTGCCAGATAGGCCACATAACCGATGATCATTGCCTTGCTCCATCGCTTCTCACATTGCGGCGCCGTATCGTCAGCACAAGATCCCTGACATCGGCCACCTCGACGCTGTCGCCCACTGCAAGCGGTTCGTCGGCTTTTGCCCGCCAGCGCTCGCCCCGGGCGAGCACGTGGCCCTCGCTGCCCTGCCAGTCGAGGACCTCCGCCGGCAGCCCCTGCATGGCCTGTGCGCCAACACGCGGAACGTTCTTGCGGGCCGCCCACAGATAGCTGCCGGTCAACAGCGCCAGGCCGAGCGTCAGGACGGCGGCGGTGCCGATAACGGCCCACGACATCTCGAAGCCGGGCCCCTCGATCCTGAGCAACATTGCAGCGCCCAGCAGAAACGCAGCCACGCCTCCCAGCCCAAGGACCACAGTCGGGTTCAAGGCTTCGACGACCAGGAAGATGATGCCAAGCAGCATCAAGGCAAGGCCGGCATAGCTGATCGGCAGGAGATTGAGCGCATAGAGTCCGAGCAGAAGGCAAATCGTGCCGATCACGCCGGGCGCGACCGCGCCCGGGCTCGTGAATTCGAAGACGAGGCCATAGACGCCGACCAGCATCAGGATGACGGCGATGTTCGGGTCCGTGATCACGGCGAGAAGCCGGATGAGCCAGCCTGGCTCGAGCGTTTCGACCGGCAGTCCTTTCGTCGCCATTGCCTCTTTTTTGCCGACGATCTCGACTGTCCGGCCGTCGGCCAGTTGAAGCAGTTCGGTGGTGTCGCGGGCGACGAAGTCGATGACATGCTGCTGCAGCGCCGCGCCGGCCGACAGGCTGGCCGCCTCGCGCACGGCCTTTTCTCCCCATTCGGCATTGCGCCCGCGCAATTCAGCCAGGCTGCGGATCAGGGCAACGGCATCGTTCGTCGCCTTGGCGATCATCGCATCGCCCGCGGGTGCGTTCTTCTTGTCCTTGTCCGCCTCCGGGCCATCGTTCTTGCCACCGGGAAACGATGGCAGCGGCCCGCCCATCTCGATCGGCGTTGCCGCGCCCAGATTGGTGCCGGGCGCCATCGCCGCCAGATGGGTGGCGTAGAGGATGTAGGTTCCGGCGCTCGCCGCGTGCCCGCCGGCGGGCGCGACATAGCCGATGACGGGAACCGGCGAGGCGAGAATGCCGGCGATCATCTCGCGCATGCTGGTGACCAGCCCGCCGGGCGTGTCCATCTGCAGGATGAGAGCCTGGGCATTTCGGTCCGCGGCCACCGCCAGTGCTTCCTCGAGCTGCCTGGCACTCGCCGGACCGATGGCGCCGTCTATCTCGACGCGCAACACAATTTTCTCCCGGCCGTCCGCCTCTCCGGTTGCGGAAGAGGGACAAACGGCCGCAACAGCCACGAAAGCCGCGGCAAGCAGGACCGCACGCGCGAGTTTCACGCTCAAAGCTCCACATCTAGGAATATGGGCTGGATTTTGCCGAAATCCATGACGCGGCGCGCGGCGGGTGACGCATCGCACGGTCCTACTGGATGTCGGCCTGCTCAGCGGCGGCTACGGCACCGTAGAAGCTCCGCCAATCGGGCACGTTCCGCGTCTATGAAGATCCCGACGACATGCTGCGCCATGTCGACGAAGTCGGCGGCCGCACATGAAGGCGACCGGCGGGCTGTCGCCGTCATTCGATCACACCTATGTTTTGCGCATTGGAGCCATCTCTGGCGGGCTTCTATTGCGCGGCGTCCTCCTGGATTGTCTGTTCCTGGATTCGGGCGGGTGCCCCGAGACACTGATCGTAGCCGATGGTGCAATTATTCAGACATTCGTTGCGCCCCTGGATGGATTTGACGCTGTTGTAGTCGATCGGCACAGCCTGGCATTTCTTCTGGCACGCCTGGTCCTTCTCGGCGCAATTCGTGCCGTGGCCCTTAGGGTACTTCTTCGTGGTCGCTTCAGCGTTCAATGGCAAGACGGCCAGCAGCGCCAGCAGCGTCGGTATCAGTCGGAGCATACGCATGGATCCTCCCTTGCGCGTTAGACCTCTGCACTTGGAGGCAATGTTAGCGCGCCACTTCCGTTGGCCGCATCACCCGTGCGGGGGATGGATGGCAGCGGGGCCGCCGCTAGCCCAGGCAATTTCCCCGTGATCGGTTCTGATCGTCATCGCTCCGGCCGGCAGCCGATCACAAAACGCGACGACGTTCAGGCAATCATATCGCGCGCTGGGCACGATCAGACCGTCATAATCGAGGAAATGCGCGGCCTCGCCGATGTCTTGCGACCTCGGATATTCGGCGTGCTTTTCCTGATACGAAAGCTGCCCGTAGCGCGCGGTGTCGAGGCCAAGGGTCTGCAAGGCTGCCAGGTCGAGCAGTCTGAGCGTCCGGTCCAAAGCAAGATCGATCTCGAAGAGATTGTATCTGACGCGCGAAGGGATCACTGGCTGCCCCCGCGTCAGGTGGAATCTCATCTCGCTCAAGGCACCTTCGCGCTCTTGCGAGGTGTAGAGCACGTCGAACGTTCCATCGTCCCAACGGCCGCCGGAGCTCGAGCACTGGATCGGGCTGCGGCCCTGGCGCACCACACGCCAAACCGTCCCGGAGTATTCGACCGGAACCATTTCCTCGATAGCATCGATGAGCCGACTGTCTCGTCTCATCCGCCCGGCGATCGCCAATTACAGAAAGACCTCGTTCTCAAGCCGGTCGATGACTTTGAGCACGTCGAGGGCGCGGTCGTCGTGAATGAGATCTATCGCCCTTTCACCGTTCAATTGCGGGTGGCGAGCGTAAAGCCAGGTGCGGATATCGCTTGGCTCGTAGAATTCCTGCAGTCGGCCGACGATATAGTGCAGGTCCGACAGAATGAGCTCGCTGCGCGGCTGGGGCTTGATGTCGCCGGCCTTCCACCTCGAAACCGTGGCCTTGGACACGTCGGTGATGTTTGCAATATCGGTTCCCTTGAGGCCGCCAAACGTACCCAATTCGTCCAGGAACCTGGGGACCGCCCGCAATGCCGTGCTCATGCTTTTCTCTCCGGCTGCCGAGCCACTTCGCGTCGGACCAGCCCTTCAATTGCGCTGTCGCATTTCGGTTTCATAAAAGGAAAATATGAAACAGGAATGTTAATGTCAATCACCCGTTCGGTGCGAAGGCCCTGGAGCCAGCACTTCAGGCCTGAAGCAGCGCCAGCTCTTCGGCGCTCAGATGGCGTGCCTTGCCTTTGGCAAGCTCGCCGAGCTGCAATTGGCCGATCGCCACCCGCACCAGGCGCAGCACCTCGATATGGTGGGTGGCGAGCAGCCGGCGGATGTGGCGGTTGCGGCCCTCGTCGAGCACGATCTCCAGCCAGGCGGTGCTGGTGCCGCTTCCACTCGATCGAAAATCAATCGCCTGAATTGCTACAGCGCCCTGTCGCCGGTAATGCCACGGGACAATTTGTTTTGTATAGTCCTTGATGCCACGTGGCCGACGATGGTTCGATGACTTGGGAAGGGAAGATCATGCGAAGCGGATTGGCGAAATTCGTCGTGGCGGGTTGCGTCGCCGCTCAGGTCGTCCTGCAAGCGGCGCAGCCGGCGTTTGCCGCGCCGTGCGGCTGGACGGCGAAACTGGAGGAAGAGGAGGGCGGCAAAGTGCTGATGGCGTCGGTCTGCGGCGGATCGAATGGCGGCGCCCAGCTGACGCTGGCCTGTTTCGGCAAGCCGACGCTGAGCTATGATTTGGGCGACAGCGGTCCGCAACTGGAACCCGCATCGCTTCGTTCGCGTTCAAGGCCGGCGGCAAGGCGGTGACCAAGACGCTTCAACTCGAAGAAATGTACAACACCTTCACCGTGGAATTGAGCAGCACCGACCCGCTGTTGGCCCTGCTGCGCTCAAGGTCACGGTCGCCTCGGGCAAATATGGCGAGAACAGCTTTCCGCTTGCCGGCTCATCCGCCGCCATCGGCAAGGTGCTGGCCCAGTGCGGCAAAGCCAAGGCTCCTTCCGACAATGAAGATTGATGAACCCCTCACATTTCGGTTTGAATCACGCGAGACCATCGCCAGGCTTTGATCGATTTGTTTGTCCCGTCGGTTGGCCAGCTCCCATGCCCGCCCAAGAATCGCTCAAGATTTTTATGCAGAAAATCAAAGCCGCCGGCTGCGATCTGTGGTGTGCTGACGGATGTAATACCGACAGAGATTGATATCCGCCGCGCTGCTTGTTGCGTTACTTGGGCTTCGACTGGCAGCTGGCTGACTGTCGAGTCGCCGCCAGCAGTTCAGGCCTGAAGCAGCGCCTGCTCTTCCGCGCTCAGATGGCGTGCCTTGCCTTTGGCAAGGTCGCCGAGTTGCAGAGATCCGATCGCGATCCGTACCAGGCGCAGCACCTCGATATCGTGGGCGGCGAGCAGCCGGCGGATATGGCGGTTGCGGCCCTCGTCGAGCACGATCTCCAGCCAGGCGGTGCTGGTGCCGCCGCGCAGCAACTCGATCGAGCGGGCCGCCAGCAATTCTCCGTCGACGGTCGCGCCGGCGCGCAACCGCGCCAGCATGGCCTCGTCGGGCAGCGCGCCGATCTGCACGTGATAGGTCTTGGCGACATGCGAGGCGGGATCGAGCAGGCGCTGCGCGAAGCGCGTGTCGTTGGTCATCAACAGCAGGCCTTCGCTGGCCTTGTCGAGGCGGCCGACCGGCGAGACGAAAGGCAGGTCGAGGCCTGCCAGGCAATCATAGACGGTGCCGCGGTCCTGCGGGTCGTCACGGGTGGTGACCAGCCCGCGCGGCTTGTTGAGCATCAGATAGACCTTGCGCTCGGCGGCGACGCGGCGGCCGTCGACCTCGATGCGATCGCGGCCTGGATCGACGCGAATCGAGCCGTTGCGCACGATCTTGCCGGCGACCCGCACGCGCCCCTCGGCAACCAGAAGCTCGGCCTGCTTGCGCGAGCACAGGCCAAGCTTCGACAGCGCGCGACAGAGGCTGACGCCGGGAGGCTGGGCCCCGGGGGCAGGGCGTTGCCGGGCAATGTTCGGTCGCGGCGACATGATGTTGCCTGTGGATTCTTGTATACGAGCATCCCACTATAGCCGGCCGCCGGCTATGTCCACGGAAGGGAACTGCATATCGTTTGCGTCGTGCGCAGCGGCTGCGAGGACTTGCATGAAAACAGCCATTCGCCTTTGCCTGCTGCTCGCCTTGTTGCCGACATCGCCGGCGCATGCCGGCTGGCAGGCAGTCGAAAAGGTCGAGACCTATGCCATCTCAGGGCAATCCGGCCCGGAGCTCTATGCCTCGATCGGCGGGCGCGGACCGCTGCACGGCGAACGCCGCGTCATCGCGCATACCAATTTCAAGCTGACCTGGGTGAGGGACTACCAGCCGCAAGGCGACGCCTGCGTGCTGGTGTCGGCGCGACCGAAGCTGATCATTACCTACACCTTGCCGAAGCCGGCCGCGCGGCTGCCGGGCGCAATCCAGAAGAACTGGGAGGTTTTCGCAGCCGGCCTCGCCGCCCACGAGAAGGTGCACGGCGCCAGCATCGTCGACATGGTGCACAAGATCGAGGCGGCCACCATTGGCCTGACCGTCGCCGATGACCGTGGCTGCAGCAAGATCAGGATCGAAGTGACGAGACGGCTCGCCGGAATCTCGCAGGCACAACGGCAGGCGAGCCGCGATTTCGACCGGGTCGAATTCGGCCCGGGCGGCAAGCTGCGGCAGCTTGTGTTCACGCTGATGACCGGCGGATGACGCTGCGGGGGCGGCGCAGGGTACCACCTTGCGGCCTCACGCCTGCGCGGTCGGATAGAGCGTCAGGATGTTGACGTTGACCCTTGGCGGCTGGCTCACCGCATAAAGGATGGCGGCGGCGATGTCCTCGCTTTCCAGCTGCTCCATGTCGCCCAGCCTCTGCTCGACCGCCTGGCGCACATCGGCGCGCATATTCTGGGTGAACTCGGTCTTGACGGCGCCAGGCTCGATGCAGGTGACGCGGATGCCGTCCTTGCCGATCTCGCGGCGCAGCGATTCCGCCATCGCGCTCACCGCGTGCTTGGTGCCGGAATAAACCACCGAAGGGTGGATATAACGGCCGGTGCCGGACGAGACCACGACGATGTGGCCGGCGCCTTGCCGCTGCATCGACGGCAGTGCCGCATGGATCGGATAAAGCAGGCCCAGGATGTTGACGTCGACCATCCGGCGGTATTCTTCCGGCGTCGTGTTGCGGAACGGCGCGGCGACGCCGACCCCGGCAACCGCAAGCAGCATGTCGAGCCGGCCGTACTCCTGCTGGACCCGCTCGACCATCGCCGTGGCTTGCGTTTCGTCGGTGACGTCGACGGCAATCGGCAGTGCCGCGCTGCCGGTCTCACGGATCCGCTTCGCCAGATCGTCCAGCCGCTCGGCGCGCCGCGCGGCAATCGCCAGCGTGGCGCCCTCGGCCGCCAGCGCCAGGGCGGTGGCCTCGCCGATGCCGGAAGAGGCGCCAGTCACCAAGGCGATCTTGCCGCTCAGTTTTCCTGTCTGCATCTTTTTCTCCTGACGCTTTGGACCGGCCGTGAAGCTAGGGCGCGGACATTCTGGAACAATGCTGATCGAAAAACCGAATGCACCGTTAGGGTTTTGGCCCCAGCAAGCCCACGTCTGCGCACGAACGGGCCTTGACGCGACCGGAGGTGTTGCGTCTTGATACGGGGGCTGCGGGGCTTCGCATGAAAACAGCTGATCGACTACGTCTGCGGGTGGCTTGTTTGCATGCGACGCTTGCATGCACCCCCGCGATCCTCTCGCGACCGACAGGTCTGAGCGCCAGATGAAGGTCCTCGTCGTCCATTGCCATCCCTGCGCCGACAGCTTCAGCGGCGCGGTGCGCGACACGGTGCTGGAGACGCTTGCCGAAAGCGGTCACCAGGTCCACCTGCTCGACCTCTATGCGGCCGGCTTCGATCCGGTCATGCGCACGCAGGAATGGCGCGGTTACCACGACAAGGCGGCGAACCTGCAACCGGTGCACGAACATGCGCAGGAGCTGCTCTGGGCGGAGGCGGTCGTCTTCATCTATCCGACCTGGTGGTATGGCCTGCCGGCGATGCTGAAAGGCTGGCTGGAGCGTGTGCTGGTGCCGGGCTTCGCTTTCGAGATGCCGACGGCACGACGCGGCCCGCGGCCCAAATTGCGGCACATACGCCGGGTGATGGCAATGACCACATGTGGCGCCACGCCGCTGATGTCGTGGATCATGGGACAGCCCGGCCGGCGGACCCTGCTGCGCGGCTTCCGCTCCGTCTGCCATCCGCTGTGCCGGACCAAATTCCTGGCGCTCTACCGGATGGACAGCGTCTCGGCCGCCGGACGCCAGGCGCATCTGCAGCGGGTCAGAAAAGCGGTTGCCGGTCTTGGCCGCGCTGATGCCGTTGCCGCCACGGTGCCTGGCTGATCAGCCGGGTGGGCCGTCGCCGGCGCGGGCAATCGCTTTGGACGGGCGATTGCGCCAGGTTGGTGTTGGAGACGGCCAATTATCGAAGTAGGCGCCGCCCCTCTGGCCCTGCCGGGCGTTTCTCCCCGTAAACGGCAGGGCAATCGAATATGGACTTGACGGACCCACCTACCGAACGCTGCAACGCCTGAAACGAAAAACCCGCCTCGGAGGCGGATCGTTGGGAGCCAATTAGCACCATGCCCAAATTAATAGCATAGCTGCCGGCACAAAGCAAGAACAAAATACGCCGTGGCGATAGAAAATCCGAATTCCTGCTCGTCCGAGGTCGCTGCTCAGAACGATTGCAAACTCGTATTCCTTCGCCCCACTTGGCATCTCCCGCAGGGGCAGGGCAAATCGCATATGGATTCTTACGAAGAAGGGACCCCCACCCCTAACCCCTCCCCACAAGGGGGAGGGAACGCTGCCGCGTGCCTTTACTTCCCCTTGGCGCCGAAAAGCAGGCAATTTGCCGAGGTCGGCGCCGACGGAGGTCTCCCTCCCCCTTGTGGGGAGGGTTAGGGGTAGGGGTTCTTCGTAGAGCGAAAGCGTAGAGCGAAAGCCTCCGCTTTCCATCTGCGATAGCCCTGCCATAAACGGGGAGATAGACCCGGCCGCAACGCTGGCGCTATGGTTGCAACGTTGGCGCTTTGCGAAATTGTCAGCGTCCCTCGCTCCGTCTACAACGACGCCAGCAAGGTGGCATGGGGCGGCGCAAACCCGTGAAGTAAGGGGCTGATTCAACTTTAGGTCTAAAGCGATTGCTCGCCATGACATTGGCAGGGTGGCTGCTCGCCCAACCGAAACCAGCCGGACAGATGAAGGCCGCGCAATGACCGTCACCATCTACCACAACCCCGATTGCGGCACCTCGCGCAACACGCTGGCCATGATCAGGCAGTCCGGCGAGGAGCCTGAGGTGGTCGAATATCTGAAAAATCCGCCGTCGCGCGAAAAGCTCGTCGAGCTGATCGCAGCGATGGGCATGACGCCGCGCCAATTGCTGCGCGAAAAGGGCACGCCCTATGCCGAACTTGGCCTGGGCGACCCGAAGTGGAGCGACGACGAGATCCTCGATTTCATGCTGGCGCATCCGATCCTGATCAACCGGCCGATCGTGGTGACGCCGCTCGGCACCATGCTCGCCCGACCCTCCGAAGCGGTGCTCGATATCCTGCCCAATCCGGATATCGGCCCGTTCACCAAGGAGGACGGCGAGGTCGTCATCGACGTCAGCGGCAAGCGCGTCGGCTAGATATCGTCTTATTTCGATCTTTGTCGAAATTCTCTTGACGTGCAGCGATTCTGGAAATAGCTTATTTCCATGAAACTCGAAAAAGCAGCCTCGCAACTTGAAGCCCTCGGCAGCCCGACGCGGTTGCAGCTCTATCGGACGCTGGTGCGGGCGGGCGATGAGGGGCTGCCGGTCGGGCGTATCCAGGACAGATTGGGCATCGCTGCCTCAACGCTGTCGCATCACCTCAAGCGGCTGGTCGACACCGGCCTGGTGACACAGGAGCGCCAGGCGACGACGCTGATCTGCAGGGCCAACTATCCCGCCATGAACGGGCTCATCGGATACCTAGCGGACGAATGCTGCGCCGACGCCACCTGTGCGCCGGCATCGGCGGAAGCGACGGCCAAGACGGCGGCATGATTTTTTTGCCACTATAATTCGAAATTACCGGAAGGATGGAAGACATGGAGATGATCGAAAAACTCCCCGTTGCGGTGATCGGCGCCGGGCCGGTCGGTCTGGCGGCAGCGGTCCACCTGATCGCGCGGGGCATTCCTGTCAAAGTCTACGAAGCCGGCAATGCGGTTGCATCCAATCTCAGGGATTGGCGCCATGTCCGTGTGTTCACGCCCTGGCGCTATTGCGTCGATCAGGCGGCCAGAAACCTGCTCGAGGCGCATGGCTGGCGGATGCCTGAGCCCGAGGCATTCCCAACCGCGGACGACCTCGTCGCGGATTATCTCGAGCCGCTGGCAAAGCTTCCGCAATTGTCGCCGTCGATCGAAACCGGCGCCCGGGTCGTCGGCATTTCGCGCTGGGGCGCCGACAAGGTCTCGAGCAAGGAACGCGAAACCCGGCCGTTCATGCTGGTGGTCGAAACCGCCAGCGGCACCAGGCGCGATAGCGTCCGCGCCGTCATCGATGCTTCGGGAACCTGGCAGATGCCGAACCCGCTCGGCGCCGGCGGAATTCATGCCGAAGGCGAAGCCGAGTTTGCCGACCGCATCGCCTACGGCATACCCGATATTCTCGGCCGCGACCGCAGCCTTTATGCCGGCAATACGACGCTGGTCGCCGGCTCCGGCCATTCGGCCGCCAATGCGGTGCTGGATCTCGCCAGCCTGGCAAATGTGGAGGCCGGCACCGCTTTCATCTGGACAACGCGCGGCACCGACCTGGTGCGCATCTACGGTGGCGGTGATGCCGACCAATTGCCGGCACGCGGCGAACTCGGCGCCGAAGTGCGCGAACTCGCCGAGAGCGGCGGCGTCAGGCTGGTGACGGGCTTTGCGGCTGTTTCGATCCGCGATGCCAACGGCCGGCTGGTCGTCGAAGGCCAGACCAGGGACGGTTTGCAGGCGCTTGGCCCGGTCGACCGCATCATCGCGGCGACCGGACAACGCCCGGATCTCTCGCTGACCCGCGAGCTTCGGCTCGAGCTCGATCCGTGGCTGGAAAGCGTCAAGGCATTGGGACCGTTGATCGATCCCAACGAGCACTCCTGCGGCGACGTGCCACCGCACGGCCACCGCGAACTCAGCCATCCCGAGCACGGGTTCTATACGGTCGGCATCAAGAGCTATGGCCGCGCACCGACCTTCCTGCTGCTGACAGGGTATGAGCAGGTGCGCTCGGTCGCGGCGGCGATCGCCGGCGACATGATTGCGGCCGACAATGTCCAGCTTGTGCTGCCCGAGACCGGCGTCTGCACGGTGCCGCGGATCGGCGTGGCCGACAAGGGGTGCTGCGGCGGTCCGGCGCCGGCAGCGGTGGATGCGTGCTGTGTCGCCGACGCCAAGGCGAAGGCGGTCGGCAAAGGCGGCTGTGGCTGCAGCGTCGCGGCATGAGTCTTTCGCCGCCTTCGCCGGCCATCCTGCGCAGCCGCGGCGCGATTATCACCGCGCTTGGCCTGACGCAGATCATGGCGTGGGGTTCTTCCTACTATCTTCCCGCGGTCATCGCGCCGGCAGTCTCCTCCGATACCGGCTGGCCGCTGGCATGGGTTGTCGGCGGCCTGTCCCTCGGCTTGCTCACGGCAGGATTGATCTCTCCGCGCGTCGGGTCGTCGATCGAGCGGCATGGCGGCCGCAACGTTCTGGCGTTCAGCGCCGGATGCATCGGGCTCGGCCAGATCGGGCTGGCTGTTGCCCCTAATCTTGCGGCCTATATCGCGGCCTGGCTGGTCATCGGCCTGGGCATGGGGGCGGGGCTCTACGATGCCGCTTTCGCAACGCTTGGCCGCCACTACGGCCACGGCGCGCGCTCCGCCATCACCATGCTGACGCTGTTCGGCGGCCTTGCGAGCACCATCTGCTGGCCGATGTCAGCCTTGCTGCTGGGGGAGGTCGGCTGGCGCGGCACCTGCCTGGTTTACGCCGCCTTTCAGCTGGCAATTGCGCTTCCGCTCTATCTGGTGATCCTGCCCCGGGAGCCGCCGCAACCGGCAGTCAAACCGGGAGTGAAGAAGGCGGCACCCATTCTCGACAACCAAGCCGATCCGTCGATCATGATCGTTCTGGCCGCGACCCTGACACTCGCAGCGGTGATCTCGTCGACACTATCGGTGCATCTGCTCACAATCCTGCAAGGCAGCGGCATGGCGCTTGCCGTAGCCGTCGGGCTCGGCGTGCTGGTTGGTCCATCACAGGTGGCGGCGCGCGCGATCGAGATGATGATCGCGCGCTACCACCATCCGATTTTCACCAAGTTTGCCTCGGTTACGTTTGTGGCGATCGGCGTTTCGACGCTCTGGGCCGGCATGCCGATCATCCCGCTGGCGCTGGGCTTCTACGGCGCAGGCATCGGTCTGGAATCCATCGCGCGGGGGACGTTGCCGCTCGCGCTGTTCGGCTCTAACGGCTACGCGAGACTGATGGGCCGCCTCGCCATGCCGAGCCTGATAGCCCAGGCGGCGGCACCCTCGGCCGGAGCATTGCTGCTGGAGCGCTTCGGCCCGCACGGGACGTTGGCCGCGCTTTCCGGCCTGGCGCTGGCCAACGTCATCCTCGCATGCGGCTTGGGCTGGCGGATGCTCCGCCGGCGGCAATCGCAGGTTCAAACCCGATAGGATTTCGACCTGCGTTCGGCGCCTTCAACTGGAGAGCGGGAGATCTTCCAAGGGATCGACAAGGAAGGACGCGGCAATCAGATCGTCGGCATCGAGGCGCAGTGAGCCTTTGGCGCCGCCCATGATGGCGGCAACCTTTTGAAACGTCTTGATCTCATGCTCGGTAATCTGGGCACTTTGCATTCTGGATTTGAGGTCAGCGACGCGCAGCCCCAATGCTTCGGACATTCCGATTTTACGGTTCGACATGGTAAGATGCTCCTCCCCGGCCCATGTTTGTTTTGCCACCCGCCCTATTCGTATTTCCTCCGCCTGCCTAAATATGAGGCATCGCGATACAGCGCCCGAACGCCCGATGCAAGGGAAGGTTCCGGCGCGCAGAGGTCACGAAATAATAATACGAAGGAAGTACGGCCGATGGTCCGGCCGGAGGTAGGACTTAGGTACGACGCCCCGCCGGACAGAGGGCTCCGGTGCCTTATCGGCTGGCGAGGACCATGCGGTTGCCTTCGCTGTCGCGAAACTCCGCCACCGTTCGCCCCGGCTGCCACGGCGCCTCATGCGCTTCGGTGATGATCTCGACGCCGCCCGCTTTCATGGCCGCGATCATTGCCCCGACATTTTCGTCGACCAGCACCAATACCGGCTCCGCGCCGGGTGCGTCGTCGGCGCGCCTGACAAAATGCAGGTTCGTCACGGCATGCGGAAATGCCAGCTCGATCCAGCGCCAGCCGCCATCACCCATCTTCTGGTCGGCCATGACCTGGCAGGCGAGATGCCTGGTGTAGAACGCCTTGGCGCGGTCCTGCTCGAACACCGGAAGCTCGGCAAACTGGATATGCATGATCGTCTCTCCTGCTTGATGGCTGCCGCGCAGCCGCCCACGCGGGAAAGACGATGCGGGCAACCGAAAAGATTCTTCGGCAAGGAGAATCTTTTCAGCGCAGCCGGTGATGAACTACGCGCTCATTCGATACGGTGTGAAGCAAGCCGACCTGGAAGATAACCGCGCGCTGGTCGAAAAAGTGTTCGAAGCGCTTGGCGAGGCGGCACCGCCGACGGTGCGTTATCTCGTGCTCGAGCTGGACGACGGCTCGTTCGTCCACATCGTCGGCCAGGACGGCGATTCGTCGGCGCTGACCGGGCTTGCGGCTTTCAAGGCGTTTACGGAAAACCACGCCCAGCGCCGTTCGACCCCGGCAATGCGATCGCCTGTCAAAGTCATCGGCAACTATCGTATGCTGGCGGATCAGAAAGCCGGGTAGCGCCCGCCATGCCGCTCGCGCAGAAATGGGATGCTACGCCGAAAATGAACAGGGCGACTTTGGAGGCGATGCTCGTCGGGTTGCGGCCAAGGCTGCATCGCTACTGCGCACGCATGGCCGGCTCGGTGATCGATGGCGAGGACATCGTCCAGGAGGTGCTGATCAAGGCGCTGCAGGCGATCGACGGCGGTGCGATCGTCGAACGTCCCGAGCAATGGCTGTTTCGCATCGCCCACAATGCCGCGCAGGATCATCTGCGGCGGCGCAATCGGGAAAGGTCGCGCATGACCGAGGCCGACATGAGCGTCATCGAGGATCCCTCCGGCAGCGCCGACAGCCGGCTCGCCGCCCAGACCAGCCTGCGCTCCTTCATGCAGCTTTCGGTGCCGCAGCGCAGCGCTGTGATCCTGGTCGACGTGCTCGGCCTCAGCCTGCACGAGACCTGCGAGGTGACCGGCACGACGCTTGCCGCCACCAAGGCCGCGCTGCATCGCGGGCGGGCGCAGCTCAAGCTGCTGGCGCTGCAGCCCGAACAGGCGCTGGCGCCGAGGCTCGACGCCGATGACGAGCGCCGGCTGCGGCGCTATGTCGACCTGTTCAACGCGCGCGACTTCGACGCGGTCAGGGCACTGATCGCCGAGGACGTGCGGCTCGACGTCGTCAACCGCGTCCGCCTGCGCGGCAAGGCCGAGGTGTCGACCTATTTCGGCAATTATGCCCGTATCAGCGACTGGACATTGTCGCTCGGCTTCGTCGACGGCAGGCCGGCGATCCTGATCCGCCACCCGCAAGCGGCCGACGGCGCGGTGCGCGGCTTCATGCTGGTCGAGTGGCGGAACGATCAGGTCATCCAGATCCGCGACTTCCGCTATGCGCCCTGGTGCCTGGTCGACGCGGAGATCAGGGCCGTGGAGGGGTGAGGAGAGCGCTGGAAATGGTGCGAAATGGCGATCAGGCAGCCTCCTGCTGTTTGACCCAAACGCAATTGCCACATGGCAGCACGTTCTTAGAGCGGTTCCGGTTCTCTTGGAACCGGTAACTCGCTCTAACTATCTGTTTTGCCGCATTTATGCGGACGCCACATGACTCCATTTGGCGGCAGAATCCTCTAGCCGATACGTACGCGGCGCGTCACCTGGCCATTGCTTTCCCAGTATGTGTGTTTCTTGGCTATCAAGGGATCGTCCATCGCCGGTTGAATTTGTCCCGTGGTGCTGACCGCGCGCGAGGTTACCGTGTGTTCTCCAGGAGAGGGATTTGGCCAAGCCAGGGACCAAATTTTCCAGGCGTGTTCGGCCTCCTCACTGTGGTCAATGGTCGCTGGTGTCCAAGGCCCTTGATCGATTTGCACTTCGACCCGGTCGATCGGCGCCCCCCAGGCTGCCCCAACGATGCGGTAATCTGAATCTTTCCGGGTAACCTTCGCAGGCGCGGACTTTATCAGCGCTCGCCCGACTGACGTCTCGGCCCATACGGTCTCGCCGTTGTGGTCCTCCTCCCGGATGGTGACATAGTCACGGGCCATCAGAAGGCTCATGAACCGCGTATCGCGAACCTCGATGCGCTTTAGCCACTTGACGTTGGCGATCCCGTACCAGCCTGGCGCAATGAGCCGTACCGGGAAGCCATTGGGCGCCGGCAAGGCGGCCCCGTTCATTTCATAGCAGAGGAGATTGTCGGGGTTCATCGCGTCGGCGAGCGACATGCTGCGAGCGAAGTTCTGCTGCATCTTGACGTCGCGTATCGGGATCTCGCCTGTGTCGGTACCGAAAAAGACGACCTCGATGCCCTTCTCCAGAACGCCGGCTTCCTCAAGGATCGGGGCGAGCGGCGTCCCTGCCCAGCGAGCATTGCCGATGCCGCCGGTGAAAAAGGGAAACCCGTGGTTGCCCGAGCATTCCACCGTGAAAACGACCTCCTGCCGCGGTCGCGCCCTGATGTCGGCGAGCGTTAATTCCAGGGGCTTCTTGACCAGGCCTCCGATCTCCATCGACCATGTCTTCTCGTCGATCGTTGGTCGGTTGAAATGCGAGATGCTGAAGAACTTGTCGTTTGGCGTTATCCAGCTATCCAAATCCTCCCAGACAAGCTGCTTCTGGATACCCACCGGATCGGGATTTTCGGTCGGCTGATCCAGCCATCGAATAACTTCCTCGTTCGGCCGTGTTGGAAAAGCGTAAGCCCGGCGCGATGTATAGAGAGCAGCAATTGCGGCAAGAGCCGCGCTTCCTTGAACAAGAAGTTCTCTGCGCTGAAAATCAGGCATGTTGTTTACCTCCCAGTTGATCCGGAACGGGCTGCAACGTGCCTTAGGCCGTAGCCTGATCACGGATAGGCGACACAATGTGAGGTCTGCCGACCCGGAAGTATCCGGGTAGGTCAGATAATCACCGACGCAAGTCAAGCATGTGAAGCGTTGCACGAAACGCTAGCTCGCGTTTCGCATGCTAAGAGTGCGCCTTTGAGAAGGAACTGTCCACAACTTGGACGGGACATGATGATGATTGCAGCATTCCATGCCGATTTCCGATCCTGCCAAAATCGTTGCTGCTCGGATCGCTGCCGAACGCCCGTTTCTGGGTCATTTCCGGACTTTCGCAGGTTCTCGTCGAACCGGTGTTTCCTGCCGGCCCATGGGTTGGCCGTGCGGCCGGCACCGCCCTGGTCGCTTGGGGCGGCGCAACGCTTTTGGTCTGACGACCAGGGCCGCCTCGAATGTCGCATTTGCAGGAGGAGGCGGGCCCGGGCGGCACATCAGAACCGAGGTGGCCAGCAAGCAGGCCGCCCGGCTCGGGCGCGGCAGAATCAATCACACGTGAACCATTCGCCAACCGAGCGGGGACGCCCTAGTTGGTGGTGACTTGCGTCACCGCCACGCCGGTTATCCTGCCGTTCCCGGCTGTGTAGGTGAGCGTCTGCGTGACCGTGGCGTCCTTCTGGTCGGGAGACGAAGCAGGATAAGAGGCGGCGAAGCCGAAATGGCCGTAACGATCGGGCTTGGCGGCGCCAAATTTCGCGGCCACGTCGCTCAGCGGCGCTCCGACGCCGGGCGTATCGAGTTCAATTGCTGTCAGGCTGGCAGGTGCGCCGGCGCATCCTTCCGGCACCTTGCCTTCCGGGTTCGGCTGCAGGGCGACGGACAGGACACCGTGGTCGGAGCCGCCCATCTCGCCGGAGACGAACCAGAAGATCGACGGCGATCCGCCGGCGTCGGGGCCGGCATAGCAAAGCCAGTGGCGTGAATCTCCGGCGTCGCCTTCATCGTGCATCGCTCCGCCGAAGGCTTTTTCGACATCGGCAAGCGTGGTTTCCTCAAGCTTTATCGCCAGCGGCCCGGCCTTGACCTGCTTGAACAGCGGGCTGGCCAGCGGCGAGTTGATATCGCCCAGGGATGGAATCGCCCGGTCCGGGTTGAGCGGCTTGGCCAGCGTCGTTGCATTGGTCACCAGTCCGGCAACGATGAGTGCGAAATATCCGGCGTTCTGTCCCATGCCGATCTCCTGTCGTTCGAAGTGAGGGCGGAAGGATTTGCGAGCGGGTGCTACCCTGTCTGGTTAATACCCAAACGGGTGCACGACGAACTGGTCCAAGATAAATTCACAACGGCGCAGCCTTCAACGTCATTCCGGCGACTTGGCAACCAAAGTGTAATCGAGGCTCACAGTTCCTTTTCGGCCAGCTCGCGAAACGCGTCGGGAACCGACCGCTGTAGCCCGAGCGCGACGGAGGCGTAGCCCACCGCCTCCCAGCCGAAGCGGTCGCGGATCTTGTCGACGGCGCGATCCGCGGTCCAGCGCGCCGCGCCCTTGCTGGTGCCGGGGTGGCGGCGGTCGTCGTTAAGCCCGAGCGGCAGTTCCAGTTGCAGGCCGGCATGCTGCTCCAGATGCGATACGGCGATCGCCAGCAGCGAGATTGTCTTTTCGTGCGGATGGTCGATGAGCACCTTGCGCACCAGCCCCTCGGCGATCTCGGCCAGCATGGCGGTTGCCGAAATCGGCTGGTCGAGCGTGATCGAGCGCGTCACCGAGCGCAAATCGGCAAAGCGGACGCGAACCGTCACCGTGCGACCGGGCCGCGATTTCGCCCGCAATCTGGTGGCGACCCTGTCGGCCAGATGCAGCAAAGCGGGCACGAAGACCTGCTCCTCGGCCGGTTTTCGGCCAAGCGCCGATTGCGCACCCGCCGAGCGCGCCCGGCGCTGCGTCTCGAGCTTGCGCGGATCGCGGTTCCACGCCAGCGCGTTGAGTTTCTCTCCCGCCGCCGGCCCGAGCAGGCGCTCAAGCGCCCCACCATTGGTCTTCGCCAGCTCGCCGATGGTGTTGACGCCGATGCCGGCCAGCCGCTGCCTGGTGACCGGGCCGACGCCCCACATCAGCTCGACCGGCAGGTGGTGCAGGAACTCCAGCTCGTGGCGCGGATCGACCACCACCAGCCCGTCCGGTTTTGCGACCTGTGAGGCGATCTTGGCCAGATGCTTGGTGCGGGCTACGCCGACCGAGATCGGCAGGCCGAGCTCGGCCCGCACGCGGCGGCGGATCTTGCCGGCGATCTCGGCCGGCGAGCCGAACAAATGGGTGCAGCCGGCGACGTCGGCAAAGGCCTCGTCGATCGAAATCCGCTCGACCACCGGCGTGAAATCGCCGAGCACCTTGATTGCCGCATCGCCCAGCCGCTGATAGTCCTTGAAATGGCCGCCGACGAAGATGAGTTGCGGGCAGAGTTCCCGCGCCCGCCGTCCCGGCATACCGCCGCGCACGCCGAACGCCTTGGCTTCATAGGATGCGGCAAGCACTACCCCGCCGCCGACGGCAATCGGCTTGCCGCGCAAGGCCGGGTCGAGCAACTGTTCGACCGAGGCATAGAAGGCATCCAGATCCGCGTGGAGGATGTTGGCTTCCATCCGGCCCGTTCGCCCGCGGCGGTTCGAACGCCGCATTGTCTCGAGTTGTGGTGAGAACATAAAGAGAACATTGTGGGTGGTTTGTCAAGCAGCGCGGAGGCCGCCGCAGCTGACGAGCGCACGGCAATGTTCAGCCGCACAGCCGATCGCGGGCCTGCATCAGCGCGAATCCCAACAGGTTCTCGCCGCGCCACAGCAGCGGGTTCACCGCCCTCTCGTCATCCGCCGCAAGGCCGATACCCCACACCCGGTCGACAGGGCTCGCCTCGACCAGCACCCGGTCATGCGTCGACAACAGATATTCGCGCAGCGCCGCGTTCTGACGGAACTTCTGAAAGCTCCCTTCAGTCACGATGCGATATTTGTCTGCATCCCATTTGGTGCCATCGAAGCCGCTCACCTGGCGGCCAAGCTGCTTTGCCTGCTTGGGGCTCGCCGCCCTGAGGATTTGTGTTGCCGTCGGAGCATCACCGAACAGTCGTGCCTTCTCGGCCATCATCCAGTGTTCGGCAGTCGGATAGCTCAGGCCATCGACGGTAAAAGGCGCATGCCACCACTGGCTGAAGCACGACGTGCTTATTCGGCCGTCCTTAGACGGCTGATGGCCCCAGAAGAACAGGAACTTCTGCCGGGGCTTTGCGCGAAAGGTTTTCTCAAGCCAGGTTCGGTCGTAAATCATGGGCGGATGGAGCAGGGCGAAAGGCCGGCTTGTCAATGCTCCATCCAGAGTGGGTAGCGAAGATGAGCGGTCGGCGCTGAATGCGATGAAATGCTGATCTACAGCGCCATCTTGTAGCCGAGATGACTGGCGGTGAAGCCGAGGCGCTCGTAAAAAGCGTGCGCCTCCCGTCGACCTTTGTCCGTGGTGAGCTGGACGAAGCTGCAATTGCGCGAACGGCATGTTTCAATCGCCCATTCGATCAACAGCTTGCCGACGCCGCGCGAGCGCCATTGCCGGGCGACGCGAACGCCTTCGATCTGGCCGCGCCAGGCGCCTTTTCTCGAAATGCCTGGAAGGAAGCTGAGCTGCAGCGTTCCGACCACTTGCCCGGCGTTGACCGCGACGGCCAGCAACTGGTTGGGATCGGTATCGATTGCGCTGAAGGCATCGAGATAGGATGGCGCAAGCGGCGTGGACGGGTCTTCCCGGTCTGCGCCGAGCACATCGTCGGCAAGCATTGCAACGATCGCCGGCAGGTCGGGCGCCTGCGCGCGACGGAATTCGATCTCGCTCATCGCGCGGAGACATACGGCGCGGTGTCGGCGATCGCAACATCCGTTTTGCAAGGGAGGCCCGCGCGCCTTCAGGTCGCCTCGAGCGCCCAGAGGCGGTGGCCGTGGCGGCGGAAGAAGCGGGCGAAGAGGCGCTGCTGCCTGGCGCGGGTGAGGTCGGCGGCGCGCCTTTCCTGTCGCCAGTGCGGCATGTTGCGGAACATCGACAGGAAGCGTGCGGTATCCTCGAGTGCCTCCTCGGCCGACTGTGCCGGGCGGATCGCCGCCAGGAACAGAGCGCGGCTCGGCTTCATCCGGTCAATCGCCGCCTTGCGCTGGCGATGACCCTGGCGTGCCTTGCGGATGCCGTCCTGGCGGATGGCCGCGAAAGCGGCAAGCATGGCCGGGCTGTCGCCGCTATAGCCGCAGGCATGGGCGAACTGGGCTGGGTCCATCGTCATTCCCTTGCTGCCGGCCGGCTGCGGTTCTGTTGCTCACACGTATAAGCATAACTCAAATAGGCGAACAAGTGAAACTTTCACGTTGATGTAAGCGGAACCGACTCGACTCCGCTCCAAAATCCGATAATGTTGCGAACAAAGCAGGAACAATGATGGGGATAACCATGGCATTGGCAGGCAAGGAAGCGACGATCGCCGATGTTGTCTCGATTGCCGTCGAATGCATCGACTGCGGCCGCAACAGGTGGTGGAAGCCGGCCGAGCTCAAGCGGCATGGGGTGATGCCGGAGACACCGCTGGCCGCACTTTCGGGGCGCCTGATCTGCAAGGCCTGCCGGGCCGACGGCCTGCCGGGCGCCGCCGTCTCGATCCAGGCCGCCTTCATCGACGACCGGCAACGGACCCGCGCCGAGGCGCGCCTGCTCAACGGTCGAGAGCTGCAGTCGAGGCGGGCTTGAGGGGGACGGGGACGGTGTTCTTCCTTCTCCCCTTGTGGGAGAAGGTGGCCGAGCGAAGCTCGGTCGGATGAGGGGTGTTGGACGGATCGCGGAGTTGAAGACGTAGGGATTTAGACTAGAATCATCCAAATATTTTTAAACGCCGCGTTCCTTCCAGCACCCCTCATCCGGCTCGGCGCTGTGCGCCGATCCACCTTCTCCCACAAGGGGAGAAGGGAAAGCTCCCGCCTCAATACCCCAGCAGTTCCTTGAGCGGGATGACGCGGAAGACGTTCTTGATGGCGTAGCGGTTGAAGGACAGCGTCTTGGGCGGGTTGTACTGTTCGACGATCAGCTCGGCGGCGGTGCGCTTGACCAGCTTCTTGATGAAGGCCTTGCCGTTTTGCTCGTTCTCCTCGGGCAGGGTCTCGATCACCACATGGTCGCCGGGCAACGCTTCGCGGCCGCCGCAATAGATCATCTCGCCGGGCTCGTAGCGCGGCACCATCGAATCGCTCAGCACGTGCAGCGCAAACACATTGCGCAGATGCCGGATCCCCGGCGGCCGCTGGACATAGCCGGCCGGCTGGCCGTTGAAGGTGAAGTCGCCATCGTCGCCGCCGACGGCGGTACCGAGAAGCTGGATGTCCACCGGCCCGGCGGGCAGGGGGCCGGGATCGGTGACGATCTCGGCATCGGCAACCGGTCCGGCATCTTCGAGGAAAACGACCTCGCCCTTGCCGAGCGCCACCGGGTCGACGCGCAGGAAAGCGGCGGTCTTCAAAAGGTTCTCGGTCTTGGGCAGGTTGCGCCCGGTCTCCCAATTGCCGACGGCAGCGACGTCGGTGTCGTTGTGCTCGGCAATGTGACGCATCACCAGGCCGCGCTGCTTGCGCGCCCGGCGGATCGCCGCTCCGACCTTGATCGACAGTGCAGTTTTCGCCATGGCTCCATCTGAGGCATAAGATTCGGTTTCGTCTATGCAAGAATCGCTTGCATTACGATTTGAGTTATACTCTTATATAGGCATGCACAAGTCGCTTCGCCAGCTTTCGGTCCTTGAATCCGCCGTTCAGCGCGCCGGCAGCGCTCGCCTGGAGGCGGTAGCGCAACCGATCGCCGGGGCCATGCATGTGCCAACCCTTTCCCCTTCGTCGCGGCTGTCCTCCTCCCCGGCCGGGACGATGCCCGAGGCTCGCGCCTCGGATCCGGCAGCGCAAGCGGCCGGAACGGCCGGAGCCGTTCCCCTCACGGCTCCGGCCACGAATTGCCTGCCGGCCGGCAATGCGGAAGCCGCGGCTGCCTGCATCCGCACCGAAGACGGCACGGTCATCGCCTTCGACGAGCGGACGGACAAGGCAGTGTCCGGCGCAACAAGGCAGGCGGCCGAGATGAAGCGCGATCGCAGCAGACCACGCGAAGGCTGACCGGCTTTCGAGCCTGAGACCGGCGAAGCCGGCGCCGCACACAACCATTTTTGCAGGGAATGAAACATCATGGCCGCCCGCTATTCCGCCTCGGAACTGGAACAAATCGAGACCTGGCTGACGAGCGGACTGTCGGCCGCGAAGATCGCCACCCGGTTGACCGCGCTGCGCGGCCGCCCGGCCTCGCGTGCAGCCATCATCGGCATCGTCCACCGCACCGCCCGTTTGCGCACCATCGGCCTTGCCAGATCCAAGGGCTGGTGTGGCGGACGCTCTGGCGGCCGGCTCGGAAATTCGGCGCCTGAGCCATCAAGCACTGCTGATCAAGCGGCGTCGGCTCCGAAGGCCGAGCCACGCTGCCGCCCGGCAAGGCTGTCGGCCAGGCTGGCGCCGCCGGCCTGGCAGCCGGGTCCTGCTCGGATCACCGGGACCGATGGCGCACCGCTCGAAATGCCGGCGCCGCGCCCGATCGCCGCCGGCGGCCGCCAGCCGCATTTCGTTGCCATGCGCTTCATCGATTGCCTGTTCGAGCGCTGCCGCGCGCCGCTCGACACGACGCCGCAGGAGGATGCGGAAAACGACGCTCCCGGCAGCCGGCCAGGTTTGGACATGCTGTGCTGCGGAATGCGCACGAACCCATCGAAAAGCTACTGCGCCTATCACGCTGCGCGCTTCCTGCGCACGCTGCCGGCCGAAGCGATTTGAGCCCGCTGCAATGAGGCTGGAAGTTCGCCAGAGCCCGACGACCAAAACCCAGGAGGACCGAGCCGATGAGCACCAAAACCGCCCAAAAGGCCAAAGCCAGGCCACCGAGATTGCCGAAAGGCGAGGCCGAGCAGGTGCGCATCCGCAAGGAGATCGGCCATGATTTCGCACTGAAAGACGACCGGTTCGGCCGCAAGCGGCTGGCGAAGGGGACGCAGGAAGGAGCGCGCCTCTATGAGGTCTCCAATGACGGCCACACAGCGGCCGGCGGCATCGTGCGGGTGCGCAACGTCGACCCGCTGAGCGGCCTCACCTCGCTTTCGCGCCAGCAGCGCGAGGCGGGCATGCGCTACCGCCAGGATTTCCGCAACTCGTCCGAGGCAACCGCCAAGCCGATGGCCTGGGCCGAGCGCGTCGACGGCGGCCGCACCGGCAGCGGCGTCGCCGAACACATCCTGTCCGCCGGCCGCGACCATGCCGAGGCCACCAGGGCGCTTGCCCACTGGGAGATCGCCGGCATCGTGCAAAAGGTCTGCTGTGCCGACGCAACGGTCAAGAGCCTGGCCGAACAGGCCGGCGAGCCGCGCGACGTGGTGGTGAAACTACTCAAGATCGGGCTCGACATATTGGCCGTGCATTACGGCATGATGCTGATGCGCAAGCCGAGGTGAGAAGCCCCGCCGATCCGGCCGGCACTACCGGCCGGATCGATCCGTCAACGACGGCAGACACGGATTCTTTCGATAATCCGGTGGTGATGACGCCAGTGCCTGATGACTTCGGTGTGGCAGCGCCGGTGGTACCGGTACCGGTAGCGCGGCGCGTAGTCCTCGTTATAGACATCATAGCGGTAACGGGGAACGTACTCATCGTCGTAATCGGAATACCGATGGTGGCGATAGTAATAGTCGTCGTCGTCATAGCCGTTGCCGATGCCGATCGTGACGCTGCCGCCGGCATTCGCCGGGCCGATCACGGAAGCCGCCGATGCGATGGCGATCACCGAGGCAAGCAGGAGCTTCTTCATAGCTACCTCCTTCTTTAACGTCCCTCTAATAGAAAAACCCCCGAGGGGCAGCCTCGTTCCATAGATTGGCAAGATGTAACGAACGGACGGGCCCGAAGTTTAGCGCCTGCTGGCGCGAAAACGCCGCTGGCTGCGCCGGGGTCGGATCGTCGACGCAGCGTGGCCGCTCCTCTCAATCAAACAGCGGCAATCGCGCGTCAGTCCCGTCTTTTGCCGACGTCTGCCTACAGAACATGGCCCAGTTCCAGCAAAACGAACGCGGTCGCACCCAGCACAGCGAGGGCGTAGGCCGCATAAAGAACAAGCAGCATCACCTCAAAGTCCCGGACGAAGCTTGCGGCAATCCTGGTCTCCTTAGGCTCTGCTTTCTCAATGCGGTCGGTTTCCAACTCCTCCGTTGCCATGACGAGGCAGACAATCCTGTCGTTGTCGGCCGCCTGCAATATCCGTTCCGTCAAATCGACTGCAATCACTGGATCATCGGCCAACTGATCCCGCGATAGCCGGCTTTCAGTGACGGTCTGGATTTCACGCTTTCTCACGCACGCATAATTGCGTTGACTAAATTAGGTTCCACTAAAATATATAGATTGCCTCGACCCGATCACGACGTGGTGAGGCGTGAGCCCAGCTGGGCGGGGAACCGCCGCCCGAGGTTCGCATTTGTCGACTGTCGGGGCGAATCGCGATCCGCATCCTCCGATCAAAGGGCGCGGGCTTCTTCATAGGCTGCTACGATGCGCCATTGCTGGTAGGTCGCAATGCCAAAGCAGCCAAACTCTCATATCGCGAACGCAGCGCCGACGTCTTCGGTGCTGACCGGTTATGACGAAGATCGCATGCTTACTTATATCCGGCTGCTCGACGCTTCGGCGGAAGGAACGGACTGGCGCGAGGTCGCCCGCATCGTCCTGCATCTTGATCCGGAGCGGGAGCCGGAGAGGGCTTTCCGGGCGTGGGCGACACATCTGGCGCGTGCACGATGGATGACCAGGAAGCGGAACGAGTTGCGCCAGTAGCATAAAGAGCGGTGCGGACGAGCACCCTGACATTTAAGCGGAACTGCCGTTTCGGTCTGGCCGTTGAGGGAGAAGGCCAACATGGAAAAGCGCCCAATGACTTCTTGGCGAGCCAATACTTTCGAGTTGTGCTGCCTTCTTGCAGTTCCGCTGTCGCTTCTCCTTACCGTTTTCCTGGCGGGTCTCATCCTTAGCTGACCCCGCATGGTTGCTTGCCGAGAGGCTGAGTCGTGATCCGACAAGATCCGGAACCGTTACTTTACAGCCGCCGCCATCACATCCGAAAACAGCGCCCGCTCCACCGCCGGTTCCAGCGTTTCGGCGAAGGGCGTCGCCAGGTGGTGGCGGTCGCGGAAGGCTAGTTTGCCGTCGATGAAGACGTGGCAGGTGGTCTGGTCGCAAAAGCGGTCGGTCATGTCGATGTAAGCAGCGTTCGGTGTCGAGCGCACGATATCGCGCTCGATGGTGGCGATGTCGTCGTTTGCCGCCATGATCCTCGGCGTGTCGCATGTCGCGGGCGTCTGGCCCCGCCACAGCGCCCGCGCCACGCATTTGTCGGCGTAGCTTGCATTGTAGGGAACGTCCCTGATGACCGCGACCTTGATGCCGGCCTGGCTGAAGGCCTGAAGCGTCCAGGTGAGGCCCGTCCGCCACTGCGCTTGCCAATCGGCGTGCCTCAACTCCTCGGGCGATTCCTTCATCACATTGCCGATCGAGAACTCCGAGATCACCACCAGTTGGGGGTGGAGCGCGATGATGTCCTTGACCGACTGCTCGCGCCATTGGTCGCATTCGGTGTAGTCGCGCTTCAGCCGCCAGTTCCAGGTCGTCACCCGCGAAGCCCGGCAGGAGGATTTGAGAAAGGTGACGACGCGAAAATTGTTCTTCTCGGCCGCCTTGATCAGCGGCGTCGACCAATGGTCGGCATGCGAGTCGCCGAACAGCACGACCGAGCGCTGGGCATCCTTGCGGCCGAACATGCAGGGTTTTGGCTTGACGGTCTCGAAATCGAGCACGCAGCCGCCATTGCTCGCGCGCACAGTAGAGAGCTGCGCGGCGCTGTCGGCGATGACGTGCTGTTCGGGGCTGAGATTGTGCTCGGCAAAGCGCGCATTGCCATAGGCCGCGACCACGCCGGCGCCGGTCAGCGCGACGGCGGGCACCAGCGCCCGCGCTGCTCCGGCCATCAGCCAGCCGTTGCGGCGGATCGGGTTCTCGATGAAATGATAGGTGAACATCGACAGAAGCAGCGTCAGCGCCGCGCAGGCAAGGCGGTCCAGGATAGACAGACCGGGAACCACCATCGCCGCATAGACGATGACCGGCCAGTGCCAGAGATAGAGCGAATAGGACAGCCGGCCCAACCATTGCATGGGCGGCAGCGCCAGCACGGCGCTCGGCAGATTGCGGCCGCCGCTGCCGCTGAGCAGCAGCAGCACGGTGCCGGCAACAGGCGCCAGCGCATTCACCCCGGGAAACGGCGAGTCTTCGTCCAGCATCAGATAGGCCCAGGCGATCAGCGCCAGACCGAGGCATGCCTGGAGCGTGGCCAGCAGCGGCCGGTCGCGCCAGATCTTTGCCGGCGCCATGGTCGCGAGGCCGCCGGCGGCGAATTCCCAGGCCCTGAGCGGCGAGAAATAGAAGGCCCAGGGCTGCGACACTTCCGTCAGCCAGGCGCAGGCGGCGAAGGAGGCCGCGCCGGCGACGCCGATGACGATTATAGCGGCGCGCTTGCCGGGACGCAGCCAGGCGGCGGCAAGAAGCAGCGCCGGCCATGCCAAATAGAACTGTTCCTCGACCGAGAGCGACCAGAAGTGGATGAACGGGTTGTTGGTGGCGTCGGCGGCGAAATAGTCGAACGACCAGCGGATCAGCCAAAGGTTGATCATGTAGGCGGAGGCGAACATGGCGCCTTTCGAATAAAGCGCCTGTTCCTCCGGCGACAGGATGAAGTAACCCGCGAACAGCGTGGCGAGGATGACGAACAGTGCCGCCGGCAACAGGCGCCGGGCGCGCCGGGCGTAGAAGCGCCAGAGGTTCAGCCGCCCGGTCTCGGTAATTTCCGTAACCAGGTGGCGGGTGATCAGATAGCCGGAGATGACGAAGAAGATGTCGACGCCGGCAAAGCCGCCGGGCAGGCCGGACAGACCAAAATGGAAGGCGATGACACCCGCCACCGCCAGCGCGCGCAGCCCTTCGATGTCAGGCCGAAATGATGCCGACACAATCACCTCATGCAAGGAATGCCCACCTCGCAGAGGCTCGACCCGATGCGACGATATTGCAATGCAACAAATCTAACGCAGTGCAACATAGGGGGAGGGCGCGGCTCCTCCAGTTCCTCGCGTGGGCGGTTCACTCACACGAGCGATTCGAGAGCCACTGATATGGAAGCGAAGCGAAGGGTGCCGAGGCGATCACGCCTTTTTCAAAAACTCGGTCTTCAGCACCAGGCCCTTCACCTGCCTGGTGCTGCATTCGATCTCGCCGGGATTGCCGGTGAGGCGAATATTCTTCACCAACGTGCCGCGCTTGATCGTCTCCGACGTGCCTTTGACCTTGAGATCCTTGATCAGGGTCACGGAGTCGCCCTCGTGCAGCGCCGTGCCATTGCTGTCTCTTATGATCGCGTCGGTCATGGCAGGTCTTTCGTGGGACTCCGGTGGGAGGTGGTCGGGCCAGTCCCCGGCCTATCCCACGCTCGGCGACAAGGTCAAGCGTCAAGCGGGGTCAAGCGTCAAGCGGGGTCAAGCGTCAAGCGGGGTCAAGCGTCAAGCGGGCCGTCCGCCAATACTATGCGGGAACGGCCGACCGGAAAACCCAGGTTGCAAGCAGACGGTGCCCCTGGACCATAATGTCATTGCCGCTCCGGCCGGCGTCGCGATTTCAAATGGCTAGAGCGGTTCCTGATTTGACGGAATCGAAGGGGATTCCGGATCAGTCGGTTTTGTGATTCAAGATGCTGGCTGGAGTGGAGGCCAGCATCGGATGACGCGA
>NZ_JAMYPD010000036.1:0-50391 GCF_040320195.1 Mesorhizobium sp. M0768
GCGGCCGCAAGGACCGTGCTCAAAGGCCGGACATATGGACGCAAGCGATCGAAAACGACGCAAAACAACCGTTGCAGGCAGGGCGCCGTCCACATATGGATCCCAGGGTCTCCGCGACGGAGCTTCGCTCCTGCTTCGCCCAGGGATGACGAAGGTGAGGGGCCTCGGCCAGCCTTACGGTCTTGCCTCAGCGCGTCAATTGCTGATTCATCCAAGGCGGTTAGCCGCCTTTTCTCCCGACCTGATTCAACGACCTCGCATAACGATCCAAACGAAAGGACCAAGCCATGGCCACGACGAAACTTCTGAGCGATGCCGAGGTGGAAAAAATCCCGGCGGTCAAGGCGGTATTCGACGACATCCGCGCGACGCGCAAATCCGACTTCGTCAACAATTTCTGGCGCGGGCTGGCCAATGATCCGGCGTCGCTGAAGCGGGTCTGGGAACAGCTCAAGGCGGTGATGGTCGCCGACAGCGCCATCGATCCGCTGACCAAGGAGATGATCTACATCGCCGTCTCGACCGCCAATGGCTGCTCCTATTGCGTCCATTCGCATACGGCTGCCGCCCGCGCCAAGGGCATGACCGACGCGCAGCATGGCGAGCTGGTCTCGATCATCGGGCTGGCCGGGCAGACCAACCAGATGGTCACCGCGCTGCAGATCCCGGTGGATCCGCAGTTCGAGGTCAAGTGAGGTGAGGCGCGGCGCGGCGCCTTCCCTTCTCCCCTTGTGGGAGAAGGTGGCCGAGCGAAGCTCGGTCGGATGAGGGGTGCTGGACGGATCGCGGCCTTGGAGACGTAAGTGCTTCAAATCGCTGGGATTTTCTCCGCCGAGTTTCTTCCAGCACCCCTCATCCGTCTCGGCGCTACGCGCCGATCCACCTTCTCCCACAAGGGGAGAAGGGATGCGCGCTACACCGGCCGATATACCTTCTCCGCCGTGTTCCAGAAAATATCGGCCTCGGCGGCCGCGCCGTGTTTCGCCACCGCCTCCCGGTGCGCCCTGATCAGCTCGGCATGGCTGGTCCACAGCTTCTCGATCGGGAAGTTCGAGCCGAACATCAGGTGGCCGCTGCCGAGGATGTCGATGGCGTTGTCGACGATATAGGCGATCAGCGCCGGGTCGTTGTGGTGGACGAAGGTGCCGAGGCCGGACAGCTTTGCATAGAGGTTGGGCGCCGCTGACAGCGTGCGCAGGCCTGCCTTCCAGGCCTCGGTGGTTTCGGGCTCCATGTCGGTCAGCATGCCGGCGTGGGTGAGAATGAAATTGGTCTCGGGGTTCTCGCCGACGAGCGTCAGCCCATCCTTCATCTGGGCGGGGAAAAGCTGCAGGTCGAAGGACAGGCCGTAATGCTTGAGCCGCGCGACATTGGCCCGCACTTTGGGGTCGATGACCTGATCGGCCGAGGCGGCGAAGCGGAAGGCCGACGTTTGGTGCCAGTGCAGCTGCATGCGCACGCCGCGCAGCAGCGGGTATTTGATCAGCCGGTCGATCTGGGAACGCACGTCGTCCACGGTCATGTCGGCATAGCCGACGATGGCGTGCGGCCAGCCGGTTTCTTCCGCGGTCTTCTGCACGAACGCGACCTCGTTCTCGAAATCCTCCTTGGCCCAGTTGGTCTGGACATAGACCGCCTTCTCGACGCCCGAGCCTTGCTGGTCGGCGAGGAATTCCTCGATCGGATAATCGCGGCGGATCGGCTCGTAAGGGCCAAAGATGCGCGGCACCATCGGTCCGACCAGCCAGGGCTGGTCCTCTCGGCGCCAGATGTGGAAATGCGCGTCGATCGCTTTCTGCATCACAAAACCCTTTTCCAGATTGCCGCGGCCGCCGGGGCTGGGCGGGCGAGCGACAGGATGAAATCGGTGAGGCCGGCGATCGAGGAGCCGTCGACCAGATCGTCGAGCACCGGCAGGATGGTGCGAAGTGCTGCCGTGGCCGGCCGAAAACGCGGATCGCCGGCCAATGGCGTCGCCAGCGAAAGCCGAAAGGCGCGGGCGCTCAGCCGGCGTATCGCGGTCTCCAGCTCGGTATGGTCGCCGCGCTCCAGCGCATCCGACAGGATGACGATTGCCGCCCCGCGCGCAAAGGCGGAGAAGCGCGGCACCGATAGAAACGCGAGCAGCGTCGGTCCCATACGGGTGCCGCCGTCCCAGTCGTCGACCTGGGCAGCGGCGCGGGCCAGCGCCTGATTGCGGTCGCGAATGCGCAGCGCCGAGGTGATACGGGTCAGCCGTGTGCCGAAAGTGAAGACCTCCGCCCGGTCGGCGCCTTGCACCGCCGCGTGCGCCAGCTTGAGATAGTCCGATGTGTAGAGCTTCATCGAGCCGGACACGTCGATCAGCATGAGAAGCTTGCGCGGCACTGTCTGCCGCCGGCGCAGCAGCGGCGAGGGGATATCGCCGTCGGCACTGACGATCTCCCTAAGCGAACGGCGCAGATCGAGCTTGCCGCGCGCATGCGTGCGTACGGTGCGGAAGGAGCGGCGCGCGGGCAAAGCGGTGGCGAGCTTGCGGCGGAAGGCGGCAAGCCCGTCGCTGTCGCGATGGAACTCGCGGACGCTCAACTGTTCGCTTGCCGAAGACAGTTCGCCGCCTTCCTCTTGGCGGAGCACTTCGATTTCCTCTTCGCTCGTTGCACCATCGTCCTTGATGGGGGTTTCCTCGTCGGCCTCGCCTTCGACCAGCGCCGCGGCGTCCCCATAGAAATGGCTCCGGAAATGCGCCTCGAATTCGTCGCGGCGGTCGGGCGGCGGCGCCAGCGTGGCGAGGGCGGCCTCGCGGATGTCGGCCATCGAGCGGGGCCCGAGCAGGGTTACGGCCTGCATGAAACCGGAGACCTGTTCGGGCGCCACCGGGAAGCCGTAGCGGCGCAGCAGCCGGCCGAAGCCGAGGAACGGCGTGGTCGCACGGGGCAAACTTTCCGGACGCATCATTCCTTCGCGCCCCCCTCTGTCCTGCCGGACATCTCCCCCTCAAGGGGGGAGATCAGACATCTCGCCGGCTTTCGCCAATCTTCAACGTTGCAGAATTGAGCGGAGCGCCCAAGCTGCCAATCTCCCCCCTTGAGGGGGAGATGTCCGGCAGGACAGAGGGGGGCGCTGTCCCGCCAGCGTCGCGCACTAGCCCTGGGGTATCGCGCTAGCGCGCTTCGATCGTGCATCACGCCAGCGCCTCCTCGACAATCTTGCCGAGCTCCGGCGCGATGCAGGATAGATCCTCCTCGTCTTTGATCAGCACGCCGATGGCGCGGCGGAAGGCTTCCGGCCAGGGGCTGCCGCCCTTTTCGAGGATGGTGGCGGCGTTGGCCCATTCGACCGCCTCGGCGATTCCTGGCGGCTTGGCGAGCGGACGCGCGCGGATGTCGCGCACGGCGGAAGCCACGGCGCGGGCCGTGGCCTCGGCGACGTCGCCGGCGCGCAGCATGATGATCTCGGCCTCGCGAATGGCGTCGGGATAGGTGATCCAGTGATAGACGCAGCGCCGCCGCAGCGCTTCTGCCAGTTCACGGGTGCGGTTCGAGGTCAGGATGACGATCGGCTGCGCCGTCGCGCGAATGGTGCCGCGCTCAGGAATGCTGATCTGGAAATCGGACAGGAACTCCAGCAGCAGCGCTTCGAATTCATGGTCGGAACGGTCGATTTCGTCGACCAGCAGCACGCGCTTTTCCGGCGCCTTCAGCACCTGCAGCAGCGGCCGCGCGATCAGGAAACGGTCGTCATAGATGTCGACCTCGTGCTCGCCGGCATGGCGGATGGCGAGCAGCTGGCGCTGGTAGTTCCACTCGTATAGCGCATGTGCGGCGTCGATGCCTTCATAGCATTGCAGCCGCACCAGATCGCGCCCGAGCAGTTCGGCGATCGCCTTCGCCGCTTCGGTCTTGCCGACGCCGGGCGCGCCTTCGAGCAGCAGCGGCTTACCCAGCCTGATCGCCAGGAAGATTGCGGTGGCCAGGCTTTCATCTGCGAGATAGCGCGAGGCGGCGAGCCGGGACGCCACCGCCTCCGGCGAGGTCGCGACTGTCTCTGCGCTTGAAGTCCGGGCGCTTCTCTTGGGCATTTCCAGCACTCAGTTCGATGCTTGCGCCTTTAGCGCCCGCAGGATGCGCTCCGGCGTGATCGGCAGCGTGTCGATGCGCACACCGACGGCGTCGAAGACGGCATTGGCGACCGCCGGGATTTGCGGGTTGGCGCACATTTCGCCCGGCCCTTTGGCGCCATACGGCCCGTCCGCCGAGGGCCTCTCCAGCACGATGATATCGGTTTGCGCGAGATCGCCCGGTCCCGGCATCAGATACTGATTGAAATCGGTGCCGCCGTGATCACGGTTGGGATAATAGGGTTCGGTCGTCTCGTAGAGAGCATGGCTGATGCCCATCCACGAACCGCCGACGAGCTGCTGCTCGACCATTTTCGGGTTCAGCGCGCGGCCGATCTCGAAGACGTTTTTCACGGTCAGCACGGTGATTTCGCCGGTCTCGTCGTCGACTTCGACCTCGGCAACCGTGCAGGCGTGCGCGTAACAGGTCGACGGCTTCATCGCGCCGGTTTCCTTTTCCGGATAGGAGCGCGGGATCAAAAACATGCCGCGGCCGGAAATCGAGCGGCCGCGCTTGAAATGCGCCGACAGCGCGACATCGAAGATCGAGATCGATTTCTGCGGCGCGCCCTTGACCAGGATGTTGCCCTGGCCGTCGGTTTCGAGGTCGGAGGCATTGACTTCCAGCTCCTCGGCTGCCACTTCCAGCATCACCTGGCGGGCTTCCCTGGCCGCCTGGATGACGGCGTTGCCGGCCCGGTGTGTGCCGCGCGAGGCGAAGGTGCCCATGCAGTGCGGGCCGGTGTCGGTGTCGGCGGTGTCGACGACGACACGGTCGGTCGGCACGCCGATCGTCTCGGCGCAGATCTGCGCCATGATCTGCTTCATGCCCTGGCCGAGATCGACGCTCGACAGCGTCACCATGAAATTGCCGGTCGGCGTCGAATGCACCAGCGCCTGGGTCGGGTCGCCGCCGAGATTCATGCCGGTCGGATAATTGATCGCGGCGACGCCGCGTCCGCGCCTGATCGCCATCTCAAGCTCCCTTCGCGTAAGACGACATCGCCATGAATTTTTCCGCTACCGGCCAGTTGGCGGCGCGCGAGGCTTCCTGCATGCACTCGATCAGCGCAGCACCCTCGGTCGGCTGCCGATGTGCTTTCATGTCGCCATCGCGATAGGCGTTGATGAAACGGAATTCGAGCGGGTCCATGCCGATCAGCCGGGCGAGCTTGTCCATCTGTACCTCTAGCGCGAAATCGCCAATGGTGACGCCGAAGCCACGCATCGCCGAGGACGGGGTGCGGTTGGTGTAGACGCAGTAGGTGTCGATCCAGACATTCGGGATCGTATACGGGCCGGGATAATGCCCGGCGCCCTTCTGCGCGCCGTAGGGCGAATGGCGCGAATAGGCGCCGGCGTCGGTGTAGCCGGTCACTTTGCGCGCGACGATGCGGCCGTCGTTCATGACGCCGTCCTTGATGACGACTTTCTCGGCGGCGCGCGGCGAGGAAATCTGCATCTCTTCCTCGCGGCTGTAGATAAAACAGACCGGTCGTCCTGTTATTTTGGCGCCAAGGATGGCGATCGGCTCGACGATGACGTCGACCTTGCCGCCAAAGCCGCCGCCGACAGTGCCGCCGACGAAATGCAGCTTGTTGCCGGGCATCTGCAGGATGATCGAGGCGTTATCGAGAGTGAAGAACATCGCCTGCGTGTTGGTGTAGCAGGTGAAGCGGTCGTTGCCCTCCGGCGCGACGATGCAGCCGGTCGTTTCGGTCGGCGCATGCTCGATCGGTGAAGACTGGTAGGTCTGTTCGAGCACGTGGTCGGCTCCTGTAAAGCCTGCCTCGACATCGCCGAAGCGCACCTTGCGGCATTCGCCGCTGTCGTAGAGGTAATAATTCCGGCCGTGATATTCGTTGACGATCGGAGCGCCGGGCTTCAGCGCTTCGTCCATGTCGAAGACGGCCGGCAGCACCTCGTAATCGACCTTGACCTTGGCGGCGGCTTCCTGCGCAGCGCGCTCGGTCTCGGCCAGCACCGCCACCACGGCCTCGCCCTTCCAGCGCACCTTGCCGTCGGCCAGCACCGTCTCGTCCTCCGGCCCGATCTGGATCAGGATCAGGATGGTGTAGACATTGTGCGGCACATCCTTGGCGGTCAGCACCTTGACGACGCCGGGGTGCTTTTCCGCCTCTGACGTATCGATGCTGCGGATGCGGGCGTGATGATGCGGGCTGCGCACCATCTTCAGGTGCAGCATGCCGGGAAAATTGCGGTCGGCGAAATAGGCGGTCTTGCCGGTGACATGGCCGGGTGAATCCGAACGCGGCCGCGGCTGGCCGATCTCGTGCAGATCGTCCTTGCGCTGGTCGGCGAAATAGCTCTTGCGGAGTTCCATTTTCTTAACTCCCCTCAAGCCGCGTTCTGCGAATTGGAGCGCGCGGCGGTCAGAACTGCCTGGATGATCGGCTCGTAACCGGTGCAGCGGCAGATATTGCCGGACAGTGCCTCGACCACATCCTCGCGGCTGGGGTTCGGAGTTTGGTCGAGCAGCACCTTGGCGGCCATGATCATGCCCGGCGTGCAGAAACCGCATTGGGTCGCGAAGGCGTCGAGGAAAGCGCGTTGCAGCGGATGCAGCACGCCGCCTTCCGCCAGTCCCGAGGTGGTGGTGACGGTTGCACCGTTGCAGGTCTCGGCCAGCGTCAGGCAGGACAGCCTGAGCTCGCCGTCGATGATGACCGAGCACGCGCCGCAGGTGCCTTGGTGGCAGCCGCCCTTCGGCGAGGTGTCGCCGATCTTGTCGCGCAGCGCATGAAGCAGCGTCGTGCCGCTGTCGATGAATTCGGCCTTTTCGGCACCATTGAGCGTGAACTGAACCGGGACCTTTGCCATCTTTTTACTCCTTGCGCCGCAGCCAGGCGGACATACGCGCCACGGTCTTTCAGGCGAGCAGCAGCCGGCCGAGATGGACCGGCAGGACTTCGTTGCGATACCAGGCACTGGCGATCGGATCGGTTCGCGGCGAAGTGCCGTCGCGGGCAACAGCCAGTGCCGGTGCGATGCCCTCGCTCGTGAGTTCCCGGCCAATCAGGGCCTTCTCCGCCGCCCTGGCACGGATCGGCCGGTCGGCCATGCAGCCGAACGCGATCCGCGCTGACGACACGGTGCCGTCCGGTGCGTGGTCCAGCACGGTGGCGATGCTCAGCACCGAGACGCCCTTTGGCTTGACCCGCGACACTTTCAGGAAGCGAAAGCCGCCTTCCTTCGGAAGCGTGAAGCCGACCGCGGTGACGATGGCGTCATTGCTCTCGCGCTTTGTCAGGAATGTCTCAATCGGCAGCTCGCCGTCACCGGTGCTGACGGTTGCGTCCAAGGCCAGCAGTGCAACGGTGAAATCGCCGTAAGGCGCTGGCGCGAAGAGATTGCCGCCGACCGTTGCCATGTTGCGGATCGCCGGGCCGCCGACGGCGCGCGCGGCGTGGGCCAGCGGGGCGAGATCCGGATGGCGGGCGATCGCCGCCATGGTCACCGAAGCGCCGATGCGGACCTCGCCGCCGGAAATGTGGATGACCGACAGCGCCGGTTCGGTCGACCTGACGAAACCGGAGATCGACACGTCGCCTTCATTGGCGGCGCGCACCACCAACGTGCCGCCACCGAGGTAGCGGGTGCCGGCGGCTTTCAGCGCCGCGCTGGCATCCTTCACCGTCGCGAAACTCTGCAGTGCAAGCGCCATGGAACGCTCCCTTTACGCCTGGCTCTGGCCGGCAAAATGGGCCTTCAGGGCGTTGAACCCGCCTTGGAAGACGTTGGCGCCCATGCCTTCGGCCAATTTATCGGCTTCCTCGGGAACGGCGTCGAAGCTGGGGGTCCATTCGGCATAGGTGCGGTCGCCGTCGGTCACCCGCCGCAACTGCAACGTCGCCTTGTGGTTGGTGAGCGGCTGCGGCGTCTCCAGGATGGCGTAGCTGACGAGGAAGTTCTCGTCGGAGAAATCGAGCAGCTTTTCGCGCAGGCGGGCGCCGCTGGCGAGCTGGAAATTGCGCACGCAGCCGATCGTGCCGGCATCCTTGCCGTCCTCGATATGGCTTTCGACCATGCGCGGGTGCCAGGTCGGCAGGCCGTTGAAGTCGCGTATGCGCGCCCAGACCTTTTCGACCGGTGCGTCGATGACGCTGGAGATGGTGACTTTCGCCATATGATCGTTCCCTTGCAAATCAGCTGCTTGGGAGGGTAGGGCGGCAGGCTCGGCAGCGCTTATCAATGCGTCTTGAACGCCTATCAAATAGTCTGAAAAAACGGGCGCTCAGCTGATCGCCCGCGCCGCCTCGCGGTAAAGCGTCGGCGGGACGCCGACATGGTCGCGGAAGAAGCGCGAGAAATTGCCTTGCGTGGTGAAGCCGAGATTGCAGGCGACCGAGATCAGCGGCTCCTGCGACCACTGTAACTGCCGCACCGCTTCCTCCATGCGCAGCGTGTTCCAATAGACGTTGGGCGTCAGATTGGTCTGTTCCTTGAACAGGGCGAAAAAATGCGGCCGCGACAGGCCGACGCTGCGCGCCACGTCGTCGAAGCAGATGCGCTCGCAGACATTGGCTTTCATCAGCTGGATCGCCTTGCGGACGCGGAAGTCCTGCATGGTGCTGACGCGGGTGCGCACGGTCTGCGGTGCGGACGCGTCGGCGGCATCGAGCACGCTGTCGATGAAGCGCTCGATCTCGTAATTGGCGATGTCGTCGATGCTCTCATTGTCGCTGAGATGATCGAGAAGGTTGGCCGCTGCCTTGTGCAGCCAAGGCTCGAGCGTGATTGCCGGGGCGGAGAACAGCGGCGCGGAGGAAGGCAGCTCGCGGCGCCTTCGAGCCCAGTCCGGATCGATGTAAAAGGCGAGGAACAGGCCGGGCGTGCCGTCGCGGGACAGAGCGTGGCTGTGCGGCTGGTAGGAATTGATGCCGGCGGCGGTGCCCGGTCCAAGCCGCACCGTCTCGCGGCCGATGGTCATCTCGCCGGCGGTGCCTTCCAGCCAGATGATGATATGCGCCTCGACGTGGGCATGGGTGACGAAGTCGCTGGCGACGTTCAGGACAGAAACATGTCCGAACCGGCCCCAGTAGAGCCTGATCGCTTCCGTCATGGGTATATCCTCCCGCAGGCGACTGGCCTCCCTTCGCCTGCTGCGAGCGATTGTGCGGCGCAGTTCGGGCTTGCGTCAAGACGGATGTGCACGTCCGGGCGCCGGCCATGCGCCGCACCGCGGATTTTCAGACCCGGCGATAGGAGCGCGTCCCCTTCTCCCCCTGTGGGAGAAGGTGGATCGGCGCGCTAGCGCCGAGACGGTTGAGGGGTGTTGGAAGAAATGAGGCGATGCCAAACTGGAGCCCCCCTCATCCGTCGCCTTCGGCGACACCTTCTCCCACAAGGGGAGAAGGGGGAGGCTGCGCTTGAACGTCAGTCGTTGCGCCTGAAATTGCGGATGCGGTCGAACAGCACGGCGAGCAGGATGGCGCCGCCGATGAACACGCCTTGCCAGAAGGCATTGATGCCGAGCAGGCCGAGGCTGTTGCGGATGACCTCGATCAGCGCCGCACCGACGACCGCGCCGAAGGCTGTGCCCATGCCGCCGGCCAGGTTGGCGCCGCCGATGACGGTGGCGGCGATCACCTGAAGCTCCATGCCGTTGCCGAGATTGGTGGTGACCGCGCCCAGCCAGCCGGTCTGGATGATGCCGGCAAGGCCAGCCGCCAATGCCGAGATCATGTAGACGACGACCTTGATCTGGCGCACCGGAACGCCGGTCAGCGTTGCCGCATGCTCGTTGCCGCCGATGGCGAAGATGTGCCGGCCGAATTTCGTCCAGCGCAGCACAAAGCCGGTGATCAACGCCAGCACGATCATGTAGAGCACCGGATTGGCGATGCCGAACACCCAGGCGCCGCCGCCCAGCGCCAGCAGCTTGTCGTGATCCGGCCCGAACTGGAAGACGACGGTGTTGTTGGAGGCGACCATGGCTAGGCTGCGCGCAATCGACAGCATGCCGAGCGTCACCACGAAAGGCGGAAAGCCGAGATAGGCGATCAGAACCCCGTTGAAGGCGCCGATGATCAGCGCTGTGGCAATCGCAGCGGCAATGCCGATCTCGATGCCGTAGCCGGCATGCATGGTCACGGCCAGCACCATCGAGCACAGGCAAAGCACCGAGCCGACCGACAGGTCGATACCGCCGGTGATGATGACGAAGGTCATGCCGAGCGCCACGATGGCGACGAAGGTGATGTTGCGGGTGATGTTGTAGAGGTTCTTGGTCGTGGCAAAGGAATCCGTGGCCACCGACAGGAACAGGCAGGCGAGGATGACCGCGATCACCACCCAGAAGGTCTGGCTGGCAAACACCTTGCTCAGCAAGGTGTGCTGCTTGTGCGCGATCGTCTGATCAAGGGTGACTGCCATTATCGACCTTTTTTACTCATGGTTGAGGCGTCAATCATACCTGTTCGATGGCGCCGGTGATGAGCCCGGTGACTTCTTCCGGCGAACTCGATGCGATCGTCTTGTCGGCGACCTTGCGGCCGCGCCGCATGACGATGACGCGGTCGGCGACGTCAAAGACGTCGGGCATGCGGTGGCTGATCAGCACGACGGCGATGCCCTGGTCGCGCAAATGGCGGATCAGGTTCAGCACCTCGGCGACCTGGCGCACCGAGATCGCCGCCGTCGGCTCGTCCATCAGCACGATCTTGGCCTGCGAAAGCATGGTGCGGGCGATCGCCACCGCTTGCCGCTGGCCGCCCGACATTTGTTTGACCAGGTCGCGCGGGCGCGTTTCGGATTTCAGCTCGGCGAAGATCTGGCCGGCGCGCTTGTACATCGCGGCATAGTCGAGGATGCGAAGCGGCCCGAGGCCGCGGCGCAATTCACGGCCGAGATAGACGTTGGCGGCGGCCGTCAGATTGTTGCACAGTGCCAGGTCCTGATGGACGATTTCGATGCCGTGCTGGCGCGCCTCGACCGGCTTGTGCAGGATCAGCTCCTTGCCGTCCATCTGCATCGTGCCATGGCTCGGCGGGAAATTGCCGGCGATCATCTTGACCAGCGTCGACTTGCCGGCGCCGTTGTCGCCCATCAGGCCGACAACCTGTCCGGCCTCGATCGACAACGAAACGTCGTTGACCGCCTGGATGGCGCCAAAATGCTTCGAGATGTTGGTGAGTTCGAGAACCGCCACCAGCCTTCTTGCCTCCCCGTGCTTTGCGGCCTGCGGTTCTGCCGCGGCCATTCGCTCTCCCCAGTTCCTCCCGGAAGCAGCGATTTTGCCCATTTACGCATAAGCCTCCTTGGCGTCAACCACGGCTTCTTTCGAAAAATCAGTTTTGTAGGACAAATAGCATTGACGTCGGTGACAAGGCGATATTAGCTAAGTGTCGGAGGAGCTTGCGCCGAGCCACCGGGTTGCCGGAAGGAATCGGTGAGGGTTTGTCGGTCAGGGATCTGGCAACCAGCGATATCTGTCGGTGCCGGTCTGAGACTGAATATGAAAATGCTTATCGACCTGGCTTGGCGACACGAGTGCGACGTCCTCTGCCATCTTGCTCCGGGTCGATCTGTGTGTGGCGGGCACGCCGTGTCCGTTTGTTTCAAAGGGAGGACTGACATGAGGAAATCACTATTGCTCGCTGCCGCCGCCGTCATGGCGCTGGGTGCCGGGCCGGCCATGGCCAAGAAACAGCTCGTCATCGTCGTGAAGGGTCTCGACAATCCATTCTTCGAGGCCATCCACCAGGGTTGCGAGAAATGGAACAAGGAAAACGCCAGCTCGGAATATGAGTGCTTCTACACCGGACCGGCATCGACCTCGGATGAGGCCGGTGAAGCCCAGATCGTCCAGGACATGCTGAGCAAGCCCGACACGGTGGCGATGGCGATTTCGCCGTCGAACGCGCCGCTGATCGCGCAGACGATCAAAAGCGCCAATCCGTCGATCCCGATCATGACCCTCGACGCCGACCTCAGCAAGGAAGATGCGGCGCTGCGCAAGACCTATCTCGGCACCGACAATTACCTGATGGGTCACAAGATCGGCGAATACATCAAGAAGGCCAAGCCGAATGGCGGCAAAATCTGCACCATCGAAGGCAATCCGGCCGCCGACAACATCCTGCGCCGCGCGCAGGGCATGCGTGACGCGCTGTCGGGCAAGGACGGCCTCGCGGCGCTGGCGGGCGAAGGCGGCTGGACGGAAGTTGCCGGCTGCCCGGTGTTCACCAATGACGACGGCGCCAAGGGCGTGCAGGCGATGACCGACATCCTCGCCGCCAATCCCGATCTCGACGCCTTCGGCATCATGGGCGGCTGGCCGCTGTTCGGCGCTCCGCAGCCCTACCGCGACCTGTTCAAGCCGATGGCCGACAAGATCGCCAGCAACGCCTTCGTCATCGGCGCCGCCGACACGATCGGCGACGAGGTGGCGATTGCCCGTGACGGACTGGTGACCGCGCTGGTTGGCCAGCGGCCGTTCGAGATGGGCTACAAGGCGCCCTCGGTGATGATCGACCTGGTCGACGGCAAGCCGGTCGCCGATCCGGTGTTCACCGGCCTCGACGAATGCACCAAGGACACGGTCGACACCTGCATCCAGAAGTAGGTCGGCAATTTCGGGGCGCCCTTCGACGGGCGCCCCGTTCGCACTGTCCATACAAAACGCACGAGGCGACGCTGCTTTGGAGCGTAGGCCGCTGCTTTGTCGTGCCCTGAATTCAGGCTTTCGACAAGAAGCTGCCGGGGAATACGAATGCCGGACGCGACATCAAAAAAGCGACCCGCCAAATTGAAGGCAGAGCCTGGGCGGCCGGCCGGCGTTCGGCGCGCCGACGCCGCACACTTTCCGGGCTCGAGTGTGCACGCCTCGCTCGCCAACGAAATCGGGCTGAGGATCGTGCGCGGCGACTATCCGCCGGGAACCATCCTGCCCAACGAAGCCAAATGGTCGGAGACCTTCGACGTCAGCCGCTCGGCGGTGCGCGAGGCGATCAAGATGCTGATGGCCAAGAGCCTTTTGGCGTCACGCCCGAAGATCGGCAGCTGGGTCGAGCCGAAGGAACGCTGGAACCTGCTCGATCGCGACGTGCTGGCCTGGTACGCGACCTCGCCGGACCGCGAGGTGTTCCTCAGAACCGTGCAGGAATTCCGCCACATCATCGAGCCGGAGGCAAGCGCCTTTGCCGCCATGCGGCGCACCGACGAGCAGATGGCCGAGATCAGCCAGGCCTGCCGCGAGATGGGTGAGGCGACCAACCTGCAGGAGCGGACGCGCGCCGACACGCGGTTCCACCTCGCCATCCTGCGCGCCTCGGGCAACGATCTGCTGGTGCCGCTCGGCGTGCTGATTGAATCGGCGCTCGACCATTTGTTCCAGTTCGTCACCCGCGAGACCAGCGATCAGCGGCGGGCGCAGGCACTGCACGAGGCGATCGAGAAGAATATCCGCCTGCAGCGGCCCGCTGCAGCCCGTGCCGCGGTGCACAGGCTTCTCGCCAACACCGACGACGTTATCGGCCGGTCGCGGCGGTGATGGTTGCACAGGGCGGCGTTGCTCAGAACGATTGCAAAACTCGCATTCCTTCGCGCCCCCTCTGTCCTGCCGGACATCTCGCCCACGAGGGGGCCATCGCAGATAGCAAGCCGAGGCTTTCGCTCTACGACGTACCCCCACCCCTAACCCCTCCCCACAAGGGGGAGGGAGACTTCCGTTGGCGCTGACCTCGGCAAATTGCCTGCCTTTCGGCGCCAAAAGGGGAAGTGAGGGCGCGCGGCAGCGTTCCCTCCCCCTTGTGGGGAGGGTTAGGGTGGGGGTCCATCTTCGTAAGAATCCAAATGCGATTGCCCAGCGCAATAGAGGGGGGAGATTGGATGCCACTTCGGCTTTCGCCAATCACCAACCTTAGGGCCAAGCAATGAGGGGCGGCGACCTCGGGTGGGACAGGAATTCGGACTTTTTTGCCTTCGCAGCTATTTTGTTCTTGCTTTGTGCCGGCAGCTATGCTACTAATTTGCGTATGGTGCCAATTGGCTCCAACGACCCGCCCGCCGAGGCGGTTTTTTTGTTTTTGGCTTCCTCCGATCGGAAGTGCGCGTGCTTTGGTGCACAGACTTCTCGCCAATACCGACGTTATCGGCCGGTTTCGGCGCTGATTCGATCGTTTCTCGGCCAACTGCGTGTAAGTCGGGTCAACCAGCAACCAAGGTCGATCATTCCCGTTAGTCGCAAATCGCAAATTTAGAGATTAGTCTAGCCGAAACCCTCCCTTCGTCATCCCAGGGCGGAGCAGGAGCGAAGCGGAGCGCAGACCCTGGGATGACGAAGGTGTGGTGTCATATGCTAATCGCCAGCGTCGGAGATTGGCGGATGTAGCTGGTCGGCAGCGAACGTTTGCAGTTGCGACACTCCCAGGCGTTAACCCAACGTTCTCAGATCGCCTGCTTTTTGCCATCCCTGGTCGGCATCAGGTCGACGCCGTTGACCTTGCCGATGTGCGTCGCCAGCATCGGCACGTACTGATCGGCGGGGCCGGTGGCGAAGGCGCCGGCGAAGGCGTTCTTGGTGGCGTTGCCGAGCGGGTTGGCGATGCCGGCAGCACCCGCCATCGATTCGAGATAGGTGAGATCCTTGAAGGCGTTGGCGATGGTGAATTTGTGCGCGTCGCGGTCGCCTTCCAGCGTCCAGCGCATGAAGGTCTGGTAGAAGCCGCAATCCATGCGGCCGTTGCGGATGACGCTGTCGAAGCGCGGCGGCGAGATGCCGACCTTCTGCGCCAGCGCCAGCGCCTCGGAATAGATCGCGGCGTAGCCGAGCGAGATGAAATTGTTGAGCAGCTTCATGCGATGGCCGTCGCCGGTGTCGCCGATATGGACGATGCGCCCGGCCCAGGTTTCGAGCACCGGCTTCAGCCGGGCAAAAACCGCATCGGGCGCGCCGACCATGGCGTCGAGCGTGCCTTCCCAAGCCTCCTTCGGGGTGCGGCTGAGCGGGGCATCGACATAATCGACGCCGAGCCCCTTGAGTTCGGCGGCCAGCGCCACCGTCGAGACAGGATCCGATGTCGAGCAATCGACGACAACCGATCCCGGCTTCAGGCCTTCCTTGAGACCGCCTGGGCCGCGGATGATGGCTTCGACCTCGCGCGAGCCGGTGACGCAGATGAAGACAACCGTCGATGCCGCCGCGACGTCGCGCGAGGTCTCCGCTTCCCTGGCGCCGCGGCCGAGCAGGTCTTCCGCCGGCGCGCGGTTCTTGCGGCCGAGAAACGTCAGCGGATAGCCCTTGTCGACGATGTTCTTCGCGATCCCGTGCCCCATCAGGCCAAGCCCGATGAAGCCGATCTTTTCGCTCGCGGCGGTAGTGTTCATGTCATTTCGTCCTATTTGCAATGATGGATGACGGCGCTGCAGCTTGCCGGCGAATTGTTGAAGCGGGTTTTTGCCGCTCGCCGTGGCAGGCGATTGCAGAGTTCGATATTGTCTGACAATACACATGAATCTTAGGGAATGTGGAGAGCAAAATGACGAAGCGGATCATGTTCACCGGCGGCAGCGGCAAGGCTGGGCGCCACGTCGTGCAGTATCTGGTCGAGCAGGGCTGCCAGGTGCTCAACATCGACACCAAGCCGCTCGACAATCCCAAGGTGCGCACGCTGATCACCGACATCACCGACAGCGGGCAGGTGTTCAATGCGCTGTCGAGCTATATCGGCCTGCATGAATTCGACCCGTCGCTGCGTACGCAGCCGGTGGATGCCGTGGTGCATTTCGCGGCGATCCCGCGCATCATGATCACGCCCGACAATGAGGTGTTCCGCATCAACGCGCTCGGCACCTATAACGTCATCGAGGCCGCGGTGAAGCTCGGCATCCGCAAGGTGGTGATCGCCTCCAGCGAAACGACCTACGGCCTGGTCTTCGCCAACGAACCGCGCAACCCGACGCATTTTCCGCTCGACGAGGCGTACGACGTCGACCCGATGGACAGCTACGCGCTGTCCAAGGTCGTCAACGAGAAGACGGCGCGCGCCTTTGCGCTGCGCAGCGGCTTCGACATCTACGCCTTGCGCATCGGCAACGTCATCGAGCCGCATGAATATTCGCTGTTTCCGAAATGGTTCGCCGATCCGGGTTTCCGCAAACGGATTGCCTGGAGCTATATCGACGCGCGCGACCTCGGGCAGATCACGCTGCGCGCCATCGAAAAGGACGGGCTCGGTTATCAGGTGTTCAACGCCGCCAACGACGACACCTCGTCCGATCTGCCGACAGCCGAACTGCTGAAGCGGTTTTATCCCGATGTGCCGGTCAAGGGTGAACTTGGCGAATACGAGACGCTGCTCTCCAACCGCAAGGCGCGGGATGTGCTCGGCTTCCGGCCGGAACACAGCTGGCGGAAATATGTCAAGACGAGCTGACGGAGGCAGCTGACGCGGAGCCGGCACTGGGCCAGCCCCGATTTTTCGTCATGAGGCTAGGCTCACGCGTTTGCCGCGCGGCAATCGAGCTACTTGTCTTTCCAGAATTCGGCCTGCAGTTGCGCCGCTTCATCGGCAAGCAGCGGGCCGACGACTTCAGTCGGACGCTGCCCGGCTTCGAAGACGATTCTGCAGGGCAGGTCGAGCGTGGGATTCTCGATGTGTGCGCCCGTCACCCGCTTGAGGTCGTGTTCGCTCTGCCCAAAGACGACCCGTCCAATGCCCGCCCAATAGATTGTCCCGGAGCACATCGCGCAAGGTTCGGCCGACGTGTAGAGCGTGCAGGAGGCGAGCTTTTCGAGATTGACATTCATCCCCGCCCATGAGGCCAGCAGCCTTTCGGCATGAGCGGTGCGGTCGCCCCCGCCAGCTTTGTAAGCGTTGGGTTGCTCGCGCAACACATTGCCGTCCTTGTCGGCGAGGAGCGAACCAAAGGGATGTTCGCCGGCATCGCGGGCCTTGCGCGCGACTTCGAACGCCTGACGGAGCAGGCGCTCATCATAGGGGTGTTGTGGCATCGGCAGATCCTCCGGCAGCTGCAGCGGGGTCTTTGCCGTCGTCAATCACTTCGTCGGCTTCCTCGCCTGTCGCAATGCGCATGACATGGACTGCGTTGCCGATCACATCGGCGGGGCGCTTCTGGCCTCTAGGACCGGTTGGCATAGGCTGGCTTCCCAAGTGTCCGGGCATCATTCATGCAGTCGGCCTTTATAGCCTCATAGTCCGGGCCCTGCCGTTCAACCGAGCGTCCGTCATAATGGCGACCGCTAAATCGGTACACGCCAGCTGAGACCTCGCCAGAGGTAAACGTCCAACCTTCCAATGCGTCTTGATTGTGATCGCTCACGATTGCTCCCATGCTTTCCGGTAAGCATACAGGAGCTCAGCCCGATATGGAAAATGCATATTGCATTCCGTCAAATTTCAACTGAGACATACCGGCCGCTGGCGTCACTGGCAAGCTTTGGGAAATCAGTGATATCGTCGCGCTGATCCAAGCCAAAGAGGCAGAGGAGCCTATGGTTCGCGGCCAAAAAGCAGGGAGTGAGGACATTTGAAGTACGAGTGGGCGGACAATCCTCACTTGTTTATTCCAATAACAGCATGTGTCGTTGTCTTGGCCCTGAGTTTCGCAGCCATGTTCGTCGCACTCCTAAGCATAATTCTGCGCACCGATTTCTATGGGTCAATCGATGAGCAGAACCTTCCATGGAGCGAACGACTGGGGAAGCGAGACGCAAGGCTTCGTGCTGGATTTTGGTCAGCGCGCTTCCTGATGCCGCGCCGGGTGATTGCATATGGTGCTGTTGTGTTCTTCTGCAGCTTCGGTGCGGTCGAGCTTATTTTAACCGTCTTCGGCCATCCGTCTTGATCGAATTTTCAAACTGACCCACTACCACCAGGCTCAAGCCTCGTTGCGACTGGGGCGTTGAGCCAGCCAGATGCTGCCGATGACGAAAACGACGCCGGCGATCTGAGGCAAGGTCAGCGTCTGATCCAGGAATACCCATCCAAGCAGCACGGCGGTCACCGGGCTGAGGAAAAGCAGCGATGACACCACCGAAGATTCGAGTCGTGCAATGCCCCGGAACCAGAGGACATAGGTCAGCGCCGCACCGATCAGGCCGAGCCACACCAGTCCAAGCAGGTTGGCCGCGGTCGGGAACGGGATGGGTGGTTCGAAAAGCAGGACCACGGGAACGAGAAGGAGACCGCCGGCAGTCAGTTGCCATGCCGTAAAGGCGAGCAGCGATGCTGGCGGCTGCCACTTGCGGCTCAACACGCTTCCGAAGGCCATTGAGGCCGCCCCGGCGAGGCCGGCGGCAACGCCGGCCGCATCGAGCGTCGCGTTCGGGGTCAGCACCAGCAACGCGACACCGGCGATCCCGACAAGGGCGGCGACGATCGCCAACCGGCGGACAGGGCTGGCAAGCAGGGCAGCGGCAAGGAAAATCACAATCAATGGCTGGACCGACAGCACGGTCGCCGCGACCCCGCCCGGAAGCCGGTAGGCGGCGACAAACAACATGCTCAGGAAGATCGAGATGTTGAGGGCTCCGAGGACGAAACTGCGCAGCCACCAGACGCCCGTCGGCAGTTGCCGAACGATCGCCAGCAGCAGCAATCCGGCGGGCAGGGCTCGCAGCATTGCGACCGTCATCGGCGAGAAGTTCGGCAGAAACTGCGTGGTGACGATATAGGTGCTGCCCCATATCGCGGGTGCGATGGCTGTAAGCAGCAGATCGGAACGGTGCGTTTTCATAAGATTTCCAGAACTTCGGCAAGAGGGCGGCGCGGCTTTTGCGGCCAGTTTCCGGGCGCGGCGCGGCCGGCCGCGATGAGCATCACCGGCACTTCATTCCGCGCAAGGCCAAACTCGCGCGCCACGCCGTCGGCATCGAAGCCTGCCATCGGACCGGAGACCAGCCCCAGCGCTTCGGCCGCGAAGATCAGCGTTGCCGCGCCAAGCGTTGCCGAGCGCACCGCTTCGTCGCGGGCCGCTAGAGGATCGGCATATTGGGCGCGGGCGCCCTCCCGCCAGCCCGAAGCCATATCCACCGGCATGAAGCCGGCTTCGACGAAAGGACGCAGCCTGGCATTGAGGGCAGCGTGGTCGGGCAGTACGCCGCAGATTATGAAGGTGACGGCGGCGTCCTGCACCTTGGCCTGGCCATGGGCGAGGCTGCGCAATCGTGCCTTTGTTTCCGGCGTCCGCACCGCGATGAACCGCCAATTCTGAAGGTTGTAGGCGCTTGGCGCGCGCGTTGCGAGACGTGCCAGTTCCTCGATCTCGGCATCCGTCAATTCGTGCGAGGCATCGAACCGATTGGCCGACATGCGGCGCTCGATAAGGAAAATTGCGGGGTTGGTCATCATGTCATTCCGAAACTGAGAAAGTCGTTCGGGAAGCAGATAGAGAATTTACCAAGGAGCGATAATATGCAACAATTGCAAGACATTATTTACTGGAAGAGAATGGTGCGATGGATCGCCTGACGGCGTTGCAGGTTTTCCGCCAGGTGGCGGAACTGAACAGCTTTGCCGAAGCCGGACGGCGGCTCGGTCTCTCGCCTCCCGCTATCAGCAAGAACATCGCCGAGCTGGAGGCGCATCTGGGGGTGCGGCTCATCAACCGGACAACGCGGCGCATGGCGCTGACCGAAGAGGGCAGGATCTACCTGGAGCATGTCACGCAGGGGCTCGATGCGCTGGCCAGGGCCGACCAGGTGCTCGGCCCGATCAAGACGGCGCCGAGCGGCACGTTGCGGGTCAGCGCGCCGATGACTGTCACGTTGACGCGGCTTTCGGCTGCCATCCCCGAGTTTCTATCGCGCTATCCCGATTTGAAGCTCGATCTGCACCTTGACGACAGGCGCGTCGATATCGTGCGGGAGGGATTTGACCTTGCCATTCGCGGCAGCGACAATCTCGAGGATTCCAGCCTGGTCGCCAGAAAGCTTGCGGTCATGTCGCACGTGCTTTGCGCAGCTCCGTCCTATTTCGAGAAGCATGGCCGGCCCAAAGCGCCTGCCGATTTGAAGGCGGCCAATTGCATCCGGTTCAGCCTCTCGGGGCATGCGGACATATGGGAATTCCGCAAGGACGGCCGCACCGAGCGGATCGCCATCGACGGACGATACTCGGTTTCTTCAAGCCTTGCCGTGCGCGATGCGTTGCGTGCCGGCTTCGGCGTCAGCCTGATCCCCTATCCCTATGTCGAGAGCGACCTGAAAGCAGGCCGGCTGCAATCGGCTCTGGATGACTGGGACAAGGTCGAAACCACGCTCTACGCGGTCTATCCGGCACGGCAGCATCTTGCCCCGAAAATCCGCGTCTTCCTTGATTTCCTGATCGAGGAATTCAGCCGGGACAAGGAGAAGCCGTTCGTGCCTCTCCGGCGTGAAGGCTCGGCAAAGCGCGGTGTCGGGGAGGCGACGGAGGCGGAAAATCAAGCTGAGATATTGCCGTCGATTTCATCTCCTTGACACGCCTCCAAATCCGGACTTTGTGGAGCTATGCAGGACGCGAAGCCGAATAAGGGAAAGACAGCGGCCGAGGCGTTCGCCGAACGCACGAGCGGTATTCGCCGGGCCGATGCGGCGCGCATGCCGGGATCGAGCGTGCATGCGTCGCTGGCCAACGAGATCGGGCTGAGGATCGTGCGCGGCGACTATCCGCCGGGAACCATCCTGCCCAACGAAGCCAAATGGTCGGAGACCTTCGACGTCAGCCGCTCGGCGGTGCGCGAAGCCATAAAAATGCTGATGGCGAAGAGCCTATTGGCGTCACGCCCGAAAATCGGCAGCTGGGTCGAGCCGAAGGAACGCTGGAACCTGCTCGATCGCGACGTGCTGGCCTGGTACGCGACCTCGCCGGACCGCGAGGTGTTCCTCAGGACCGTGCAGGAATTCCGCCACATCATCGAGCCGGAGGCCAGCGCCTTTGCCGCGATGCGGCGCACCGATGAGCAGATGGCCGAGATCAGCCAGGCCTGCCGCGAGATGGGCGAGGCAACCAATCTGCAGGAGCGCACCCGCGCCGACACGCGGTTCCACCTCGCCATCCTGCGGGCCTCGGGCAACGATCTGCTGGTGCCGCTCGGCGTGCTGATCGAATCGGCATTCGATCATCTGTTCGCTTATACCACGCGGGAATTGGACGATTTGCAGCATGCGCAGAGGCTGCATGAGGCAATCGAGAAGAGCATCCGGCTGCAGCGGCCGGACGCGGCGCGCAATGCGGTGCGCAAGCTGCTGGCCAATACCGACAGCGTCATCAAGTCCAGATAGCCGCCGCCACACATTCAAACAGTCGGATTGTGTCGGTGCGGCCGCCGATGGTGCGCGCTTGACCAATGTTTGCCGGCGAGGTTTCGGCACGAATGGTTCCCGTCAATCGATACGAAATGGGTCTGTTTGACGAACCGGCTGCCGATTAGCTTCCAGATGCGCAAGTCGCTTGGGTCGACCTTAACAACAAGCATAGGGGAAATCGGCATGAGCATGAAAAATGGGCTATCGAAAATTGGCTTCCACGTCAGCCGGGTTGTCGCCATTTCGGCGGTGGCCTTGCTGCCGGTCTTCGGCGCAGCGGCCATGGCGCAGGACAAGGATATCTCGATCTACTTTGTCGGCTGTGCCGCACCGACGGGCTTTCATGGCTATCTGGCACGCGGCGCCGAGGAGGCCGGCAAAAACCTCGGCGTGAAGGTCACCTATATTTTCCCGGATCAGCTTACCATCCCAAACCAGGTGCAGAAGATCGAGGAGGCGATCGCCGCCCAGGCCAACGGCATCGCCATCTGCGCCTTCGCCGAGGATTCGTCCTATGCCGATGTCGCCGCGCGCGCCAAGGAAGCCGGCATTGCCTTCGGCAGCGCCGCCGCGCCGCCGTCCGGCTCGCAAGTGCGCGATCCCAACGATTTCTTCCTGTTCCGCACCGGATCTGATGAAGCGGCGGCGGGCAAGTTGACGGCGCAGCGACTGGTCTCGATGGGCGTCAAGGGCCGCGTCGTGGTCGCCAATCAACAGCCGGGCGACGCGAGCTGCCAGCTCAGGGCGACGTCGCAGATCGATGAGCTCAAGAAGGCCGGCATCGAGGCCGACTTCCTCGAACTGACCATGGATCCGGGCCAGCAGGCGGAAGCGCTGTCAAATTACCTGCGCGTGCACCCCGATACGGCCGCAGCTACGAGCACATGCGACGTGATCGATGGTTTCCTCTCCGCCAAGGCAGATAGCGGCCGGGACGACCTGGTGCTCACCGGCTACGACATCGTCGCGCAATCGCTCGATGCGATAAAGGATGGCCGGCAGGCGTTCACCATCGACCAGCAGCAGTTCTGGCGCGGCTACATGCCTGTGCTGCTCCTGACCCACTACCTGAAATACGGCCTGATCGAAGGTAATTACTTCCTGACCGGTCCGACGGTCGTCGACAAGGACAATGTGGAGCGCGTCTCGGCATTGGTGAAGGAGGGCTATCGCTGATGCACGCCGCCCAAAAGTCCATCAGTGGTTTTTGGACGACAGCAAAAACCTAGCACGCGTCCAGGACGGGCGGCCAAGCCGCCCGTTCGCCATCTTCGTGGCCACTCTTGTATCGGGGTGACGGCATGAACGAACAGCCCGGGCCGAATGCGGCCAACAAGCCTTCCTCCCGTGTGGTCGCCGGCGAGGCGCTGAGACGGCTGATGCTGCGGCCGGAGGCGACGTCGATCGCGGCCGTCGTCATCCTGTTCCTGGTCTTCACCGCGCTCAGCCCGCAGCTTTTCCCCACCAGGCTGTCCTACATCAGCATCATGGCCGTCGCGGCCGAACTCGGTATCGTCAGCGTCGGCGTCACGCTGCTGATGATCGGCGGTCACTTCGACTTGTCGGTGGGCGCGGTGCTCGGACTCACCTCGTTCGTCTGCGTGGTGCTGATGCGCGACTTCGGCCTGCCACCGATCGTCGCCGCGCCGGTCGCGGTGGCCGTCGGAGCCGCGCTTGGCTGGGCCAACGGCATGATCGTGGTCAGGTTCCGCATCCATTCCTTCGTCGTGACGCTCGGCACCATGCTGATCTGGCGCGGCATACTGATCGCGCTGACCGGCGGCTTTCCGATGACGGTCGCCATTCCGCCTGGGTTCAAGGCCATAATGGCGGGTCCGCTGCTTGCCGGCTTTCGTATGTCGATGCTGTGGTTCCTGGCAATCGGGCTGGCAGGCACCTTCCTGCTGGCGCGCACCAGGTTCGGCAACTGGATCCAGGCACGTGGCCAGAACGAACAGGCGGCGCGCAATCTCGGCGTACCGGTGGACCGCGTCACCGTCATCCTGTTCATGATCACATCGGCGCTGGCAGCCATCGCCGGCGTCATCCAGGTTGCCCGCTTTTCCTCCGTCGACGCATTGCGCGGCGAAGGCATCGAACTGCAGGCGGTAGCCGTTACCGTTATCGGCGGGACGCTGCTGGCCGGCGGCTACGGCAGCGTCATCGGCACCATTCTCGGAGCCGTCACCTTCGGCATGATCCAGGTCGGCCTGGTGCTGGCAGGCGCTCCCGGCCATTTCTTCCGCACGCTCACCGGCGTCATTGTCGTCGGCGCGGTCATCCTCAATACCTCGGTGGCGCGCCGCATCGCCAAATCCAGGCCGATGGGCGGCTTCAAGCGCGACAGCAATGCTGCCGACGCGGCGATTGCCGGCAACGCCGCAACGGCGGAGATACGGCCCGCCGGCAGCCTGGCGAAGGAGAAGACGCGATGAGCGAGCCGTCTGGCCTGGATGCCCAGCGCGGGGCCCGGCTGCCGGCCGGCAGCGGCTCCGACGACCTGACCCTTCGCCGCCCTCCGGTCGAGCCGGTCGCTGCCGGCGCGGTGCCGGTGATCGAGGCTGTCAACCTGTCGAAAGGGTTCGGCGCCACCACCGCGCTGGTCGACGTGTCGCTAAGCGCCTATGCCGGACGCATCCTGGCGCTGCTGGGCGACAACGGCGCCGGCAAATCGACCTTGATCAAGATCCTGTCCGGCGTCTTCCCGCCGGACAGGGGAGAATTGCGCTTCAACGGCGAGAAGGTGGCTTTCGCCAACCCGGCTCAGGCGCGCGAACGCGGCATTGCCACGGTGTTCCAGGACCTTGCCGTCTGCGAATTGCTGTCGGTCACACGCAATGTCGTGCTCGGCCGCGAACCGCTGAAAGGTTTCGGACCGTTCAAATGGCTCGACATGAAACGCGCCGACGACATGGCGCGCTCGGCGCTGCATCAGCTCGGGGTGCGCTGGGAACGCGGCCTGGACGAACGCGGCGTCAACATTTCCGGCGGCGAACGCCAGTCCCTGGCAATCGCAAGAGCCATGTTCTTCGGATCGTCGCTGCTTGTGCTGGATGAGCCTACGTCGGCTCTGGCCGTGCGTCAGGCAGGCCGGGTGCTCGAGCATATTCTCAGGGCACGCGAGCAGGGCCAGGCGGTCATCCTGATCACCCACAATTTCCGTCACGCGCTCTCGGTGGCCGACGATCTGGTGGTTCTGGCGCAGGGGCGCGTGGCGGGCCGGTTCCGGCGTGACGAGATCGAGCTCGACGAATTGACCGACCTCGTTGCCCGTGTCGGGTGAGATGACAATGCAGCAGTTCAGGAGCAGGAAATGACCGTAAAGACCGCAAGGAAGCGTGTCGTCATCCACGAGGACGACGTCGGCATGAGCCATGGCGCAAATGTCGCGTTTTTCGAACTGTCGAAGTTCGGCACATGCAGTTCCGGTTCGGTGATGGCGCCATGCCCGTGGTTCCCGGAAGCCGCTCAGATCGCCGTCGCCAATCCCGATTTCGACCTCGGCGTGCACTTGACGCTGACCAGCGAGCAGAAGCCGTATCGCTGGCGTCCGCTGACCAACCCGCCCAAATCGGCTGCGATGACTGACGAGTTCGGCTATTTCTGGCCGACCGTACCGCAGGCGCGCAAAGCCCATCCCGATGCGGTGGAAGCGGAACTGCGTGCGCAGATCGAATGCGCCATCGCTGCCGGCATCGACATCACCCATCTCGACGCTCACATGGGCACGGCGCAGATGCCGGAATTCATCGCCATCTATCGCAAGCTCGGCCGGGAATACCGGCTGCCGGCGCTGCTGGTGAAGGACCTGTCGGGCTACAACCCGGCGAGCTATGCCGGTGAGCTGGACATTGCCCGCTACGATGCCGAAATCGTAAAGGCGCAAGCGGCAGGCGAACCGGTGTTCGACATCGTTCTGGAAACGCCCTGGGCGCGCAAGACGGATGCGCAGACGGCCTACCACGCGATGTTTGCCAGAATCCCGGAGGGGTTGAGTTTCCTGTCGCTGCATTTCAACACGGTAGGCGATTTCGAGGCGATCAATCCTCCGGATGCCCATCTGCGGACCGAGGAATACACGTTGTTCAAGACGGCGCGCGTCAAGGCGTGGATCAGCGAGTTCGACATCGAGGTGATCGGCATGCGCGGCATGCGTGATGAACTGCGCGCCGCCAAGATCTGAAAGCCGACGATCTTATGAGGCCAGATGCCGCCGGGTCAGCCCGATCAGCAGCGCCTGGTCGCGGGCAGCGTGTTCGGGTGGGTTGACGAAGGCATCGCCATTGACGATCGCCGCCCAGAAGCCACGCATCTCCTCGACGAAGGCTTCGGCGTAGCCGGCCCGCAAATCACGCTTCGACAGCGTGTGACCGTCCGAGGTCGTCACCGTCAGCCGGGTCGGATGATGGTTGAGCCAGGGCGAGGGGAATTCGAGCTCGAGGCTGGCATCGTCGAAGAACAGCGTGATCCGCTCCTTGTAGTCGGCGAGCTTGGGCACGGTGAGATGCGTCATGGTCCACAGCGCCTGCCCGTCCAGCAACTTGACGGCGCCCTGGCCGCCGTCGCCATTGGCAAAGATCTGCGCGCCGACGACCTCGCCGTCCGGCACGCCGAGCGCATCGAGCAGGCCATGGACGGCGTTGACATCGTGAATCAAGGCCGAGCTATAAGCGCCGGTAAATCCACGGAAAGCGAGATCGGTCAGATGCACGCCGACGGCCTCTTCGACCTGGCGCTTCTGCTTGGCGGCGACAGTGGCGACCATGTCTTTTGGGATATCGGTACCGCGCCTGTAGGGCTGATGGGCGATGAACGGCCAGGCGTCGGGATCGTTTACCTCCACCGAGACCGCGCGCAGCCTGCTCGATGTTCCAGGCAGCGAAGCGAGCGCCAGCCGGTAGCTCGGATCAAAGCGCTTCATATAGCCGACCTGAACGATTTTCCTGGCGGCATCGCGCGCGGCGATGATCTCGGCGATTTCCGCCAGCGAATAGCAGAGCGGCTTTTCGCAAAAGACGTGCAGGCCGAGCGCCAGGGCCGCCAGCACCTGTTCGTGATGCAATGGGTCCGGCGAGCCGATCACCACCGCGTCGAGGCGCTGGTCGAAGAGCTGGTCGATCGTTTCGAAATTGGCAATGCCATGGGTGTCGGTGACGAACTGCCGCGAAATCTTCGAGGGATCGGCGACGCCGACGACCTCGAACAATTCGCCGAGGCGCAGCAGATTGGGGATATGCTCTACCTGCGAGATCATGCCGGCGCCGACGACCCCGACGCGTATCCTGCTCATGCCATCATTCCCCGCAATGTCCGATTGTCAGCTCAAGGCGCCGCAGGCGGCCGGTTGCCGATCTGGGCGAGCAGGCCGGCAATCTCCGCCTCGACGGCTTTCAGATCCTCGCCGCCCGACATGATCGAGATGACCTCGTCGCGCGAAATCTCGGACTTGGCGTAGGTGCCGCGATTGCGGCCGCGGTTGAGCAGCGTGAAGGTGTCGCCGACCGGATAGGCATGGTGGATGTTGTGGCTGATGAAGATCACGGCCAAACCCCGCATGCGTGCTTCGATGATGAACTTCAGCACCATCGCCGCCTGGTGGACGCCGAGTGCGGACGTCGGCTCGTCGAGAATCAGCACGCGTGCGCCAAAATGCACGGCGCGGGCGATCGCCACCGACTGGCGCTCGCCGCCCGACAGCGTGCCGACGGCCTGCGTCGGATCGCGCACGTCGATGCCGATATCGGCCATCGCCTGCCTGGCGATGGTGTTGGCGCGCTCTTTGTCGATGCGCGAGAAGGGCAGGCTGCTTTTGGTCGGCTCGCGGCCGAGGAAGAAGTTACGGGTGATCGACATCAGCGAGATCATGCCGAGGTCCTGGAACACCGTTGCCACGCCGAGCTCCTGCGCGTCGCGCGGGCTGCGGAAGGTGACCGGCTTGCCGTCGACCAGGATTTCGCCCTTGCTCGGCCGATAGACGCCGGACAAAACCTTGATCAGCGTCGACTTGCCGGCGCCGTTATCGCCGAGCAGGCAGTGGACCTCGCCCGGATAGACCTTGATGTCGATGTTCTGGAGGGCGCGCACCGAGCCGAAATTGACGCTGACGCCGCGCAGTTCCATTGCCGGTTCGGTCATTTGGGCCGGTTCGGTCATTTGGGCCGGCTCGGTCATTTGCCACCTCCGCGGCCGAGCGCCTTCAGCCTGATGTAGTTGTTGACCAGCACGGCCATCAGGATGACGATGCCGAGGAAGACCTTGAACCAGTCGGTGTCGATGCCGGTGTAGAAGATGCCCATCTGCACCAGCCCGAAGATCAGCGCGCCGAACAGCACGCCATAGACGGTGCCGTAGCCGCCGGTGAGGAGCACGCCGCCGATGACGGCGGCGATGATCGCCTCGAATTCCTTGAGCAGGCCACGCGTGGTGTCGGCGGAGCCCGCCTCCATCACCTGGATGGTGGCAAGCAGCGTCGCCGCGCAGGCGGTGTAGATGAACAGGCTGATCTTGACGCGATCGACCGGCACGCCGACGTTGCGGGCTGCGATCAGATCGCCGCCGGTGGCGAAGATCCAGTTGCCGTATTTCGTCTGGGTAAGCACGTAGCCGGCCAGCGCCGTCAGGCCGAGCCACCAGACGATCGACATCGGAATGCCGGCGACGAACGGTATGCCGTCGCTGCGGATGGCGATCCAGCCTTGCGCGCCCATCCAGTGGAACAGGCCGGTGAGCAGATGGCCGTTGAAAATGCCGGCCGTTGCCGGGTCCGGTGCGCCTTCGAGTATGTAGGGGATCTGGGTGCGGCCGGTGACGGCGCGGGTGATGCCGATCGACAGTCCGCGCAGGATATAGAGGGTGGCGAGCGTGACGATGAAGGAGGGCAGGCGCGTCTTCACCACGATCAGGCCGTTGAGATAGCCGGTGAGGATGGCAACGGCGAAGGCACAGGCGATGCCACCCCATAGCGGCAGGCCCCAGTACTTCACCGTCAGCCCGATGACGACACCCGCAAAGCCGACCATGGAGCCGACCGAAAGGTCGAACTCGCCGGCGATGATGAGGAGTGCTGCCGCGGTGGCGACGATGCCGAGCTCCGCCGACAGCGTCAGGAAGGTCATCGATCCCTGCAGCGAATAGAGGTTTGCCGCGCCCGGCAGCAGCGCAAAGATGATGATCGTCGCAAGCAGCCCACCGGCGGCACCGGCTTCCGGCCGGCGCAGCCACTGGGTCAGCTTGCCGGTGCTGGCCAGCCGCTCGTCGGCGCCGGCGGCCCGCTTCGACGTCATGCCGAAGCGGTCGGTCGCCTTCAGTTCGCCCGGAGATATAGCCTTGTCTTCCACGACCGCCATTAGGCTCTCCAATCGCTCAATTCGCAATCTTCGAACGGATCGGGAGTGCGCTTGGCGCATTCTCCCGTTCCGTCGGAGCGCTTGCCTAGCGGATGCCCTCTTTGGCGAGCGCCAGGATCGCCTTGGCTTTTTCCGGCGAGTCGATGAACAGCGGTCCGGTATAGGCGTTGTTCTGCGGCCAAAAGCCGTGCGTCGCTTGCTCGACCAGATAGATCACCGGCAGATAGCCCATCAGATATTGCTGGGCATCCATGCCGAAGCCCATTTCGCCGGCGACGACAGAGTCGAGGACCTCCGGGCTGATGTCGAATGTGTAGAGCTTGAGCTTGCCGAACAGTTCCTTGTCGCGGAACATCGGGATCAGCGGGTTGGCGGCGGTGGCGCCGAGCGCAAAGACGGCCTGCGTGTCGGGATGCGCCGACAGATAGGCTTCGGTGCGGCGCTGGATGTCTGCGGGATCCGGCGCCACGGCCAGAACCTCGGTGCCGCCGCCGGAGGGCTTCAGCCCGTCATTGAGGCCCTGGCAGCGCTGGTCGAGGCTGACATTGCCGACCTCGTGGTTGATACAGACGACCTTGAGCGTGCCTTCCTTGGCCAGCCGCTCGCCGGCCTTCTTGCCGGAATCATATTCGGAAACGGTGCCGACATAGAGCGTCGTGCCGAGCTCGGCGCCTTCCTTTTCGCCGGAATCCAGAACCACCATGGGAATATTGGCGGCAAGCCCGGATTTGACCGATTTGCCGAGCGCATTGGCGTCGGCGATGGAGACGGCGATACCGTCCGGCTTGGTGGCGATAGCGGCGTCGAGAAGCCGGGCCTGCTCGACCACGTCGAAGACCTGCGGCGCGTAATATTCGACCTTGGCACCGGTAAGGGCGGCCGCGTCATCGACGCCGCGCTTGACCACCGACCAATAGGGATCGGACGCCGACCCATGCACTACGAAGGTGATGCGGACGTCCTTCGGATCCTTCAGGCCCGCGGCATGCGCGCTACCCGTCATCAGGCCCGCCGAAACGAAGGCGCCCAATGCCACTTTCAGAAGCGTTTTCATCTTATTCTCCCATTTGTCGTTGCAGTTCCAATCCCTCTGGCGCCGTTTTCCGGCCGCGACGATCGGCTCACGTTGCGGATCGGGTGGCCGCTTTGCGGGCCTTTGCCGACGCCGATCGCTGTTCGCCCGCGGTGTTGCCGCGGGCTGTTGTTGATGATCGCCCGGCCGAGAGCGCTGCGCGAAGCTCCTCGCGCAACGGCTTCATGCCGATGACGTCGATCGGCTGTGCGGCGAGCCAGTCGCGAAAGCCCTGGTCGCGGAACAGCTCGTACTCTTCGGTGCGGATATAGGCGGAGCGCGGCTCGATCAGCTCGAGTTCACCGGGCGCGTTGCAATGCAGGCAAAAGAAGGTCAGGCCGTCGCGCACGCCGTCGATGAGCGCCTTGTAAGCGGGCTCGATCGGCCTGGAGCGCGGCCGGCCCCAGGTCGTCTGGATGGCGGCGTCGAAAATGGCAAAGCCGCCGGCGCGGGCCAGCGCCACGCCGCGCTGGAACGCCTCCTCGGTGACGCCGACCAGATTGTCGTTGGGGGAATAGGCGGACAGGGTCTTGGTCAGCAGTACGGGCAGCTGATATTCGAGCCCGAGCTTGATGTAGATGTTGCAGAATTCCGGCGACAATGCCGCGCCCATATGCGCGTCGAGATGGGTGACGTCGATGCCGGCGCGATAGGCGGTGTCGATCTGGGCGCGAAGCTCGGCCTCGACCGCGTGCGGCACCGCTTTGCGGCGCGTGGTCGCCACGTCGGGCCAGAAGAAACCGAACTCGTCGGTCAGGCCGGCAGCCCGCGACGGTGCGGTCAACGGCCGCCATTTGTAGTGCTGCTTCTCGCTGTTCAGCGTCAGGTGGACGCCAAGGTCAAGGCCAGGATTGGCGGCGGCGCTTTCGGCCATTTCGAGGAACCACGGGCACGGCACCATCACCGCGCCGGAACTGCAGACGCCCAGCCCGCTCAATTCGAGGAAGGCGCTATTGGCGCCGTGGCACATGCCGACATCGTCCTCGTGGAGCACGATCCGATTGCTGGAGCCGGCGGCGTTCACGACCGGCCGCCTTTCCGCCGGCACGCCGGTTTCGAGGGTCTTCCAAAGTGTGTCCCGTATTTCATGGAACCAACCGTTTGCCCAACTGGCCGGAATGGAACGCCGAAACCTGCCGTTCCGACAGGGCCACTTTGGCGAATTCGGATGGGTACGATTTGCCTGCCGGCTGAGACACTTAGCTGCCGATTTCCCCAATCACGGTTCAAAACCAGTCATAGGAACCGTCTTCCGGGCGCAGATGGCTTGGTCGAATAGCGGCGGAGTGGTTCTTTCAAACTGTGCCGACAAGCCTACAGCTGTCCACACCATCAAGCGACCACATTATCAAGTGACCCACACTATCAAGTGACTGGAGGCCTGTCATGTACACCGCCGGCGAAGAGGAAATCGAAGCCATTGCCAGGGTGATCCGCTCGGGCGCGCTGTTTCGTTACGGCAAGGACAGCGAATGCGACCGCTTCGAGGCCCGCTATGCGCAGCATCTTGGCGTCGAGCATTTCGCGCTGGCCGCCAGCGGCACCTATGGGCTCGCCGCCGGCCTGATCGGCCTCGGCATCGGCCCGGGGGACGAAGTGCTGGTGCCGGCGCACACCTATATGGCGACCGCGACCGCGGTGCTGTCGGTCGGGGCCATTCCAGTCATCGTCGACATCGACGAGAGCCTGACCATCGATCCCATCGCCTTGCGCGATGCCATCGGGCCGCGCACCAGGGCGGTGATCCCGGTGCATATGTGGGGCGCGGCCTGCAACATGAATGCGATCATGGACATTGCTGCCAAGCGCGGCTTGCTGGTGCTGGAGGATGTCTGCCAAGGCATCGGCGGCGGCTATGAGGGCCGCAAGCTCGGCTCGATCGGCCATGCCGGCGCTTATTCCTTCAACTACTTCAAGAACATGACCTCGGGCGAGGGCGGCGGCATCGCCACCAGCGACCCGAAAGTGGCGGAGCGGGCGCGCTGCGCCATCGACCCTTGCCATTTCTACTGGCAAGGCAGAAGCGACAGCATCAAACCCTTCGCCGGCATCGGCGCGCGTGCTTCCGAACTGATGGGGGCGATGCTCAACGTCCAACTCGACCGGCTGGACGGCATCATCGAGGCGATGCGGGCCGAGAAGAAGACGGTGCTGGCCGGTACCCGCCACCTTAGCAATCTTGGGCTGACGCCGTCGCCGATGAACAGCGCGGACGATGATTGTGCCGCACAGGTGATGTACCTGCTGCCGAGTGAGCAGGCGGCGCAGACTTTTTCGAAGACCATTCCGAGCGTCGTTGCCGGCAAGACCGGCCGTCACAATTTCACCCAGTGGGACCAGGTGCTGATGCATGAAGGCGCGCATCATCCGGCGCTCAATCCTTACGCACTGCCTGAGAACCAGGGCCTGCGGCTGGATTATCCCGACGACCTCGGCAAGCGCTCGCTCGACATCCTCAACCGCACCGTGATGGTCGCCATGAACCCAGCGCACAGCGATACCGACATTCAGGACATGATCCACAACATCGACGCGGCGGCGCGGGTGGCGCTGGAGCATGCTTCGCTCGATGATATCGAATTGCGCAAGGCGTCACCGGTTGATCTGCAGAAGTTCGACAGTGTGAACTAGACCAGATCCGGCGCGGTTTGCTACCCTGCGGTCGAGTTCCTTGTCCGGCGGCCGGGCGAGGATTCCGGCCGGCATTACCGGTCGTCAAAAATCCGCAGGCCCGTGTCGGATAGGCCGGGCTCCGCTCGTCCTAGGGGCATCGATCACCAACAGGGAGGATTAACGATATGCCCGGCACCGTACGTCTGCACCGCGTTCTGACAACCAGCCCGGAGAAAGTCTACCGCGCGTTCCTCGAAGCGGATGCACTTGCGAAATGGCTTCCGCCGAACGGCTTCACCTGCACGGTTCATCACTTCGAGGCGAAAGTCGGCGGTACGTTCAAAATGTCCTTCCGCAACTTCACCACCGGCGACAGCCACTCGTTCGGCGGCGAATATGTCGAGCTCGTGCCCAATGAGCAACTGCGTTACACCGACCGCTTCGACGACCCCAACCTGGCCGGCGAGATCGAGGTGACCGTGACATTGAAGAAAGTGTCGGTCGGCACCGAAGTGAATATCACGCAGGCAGGTATCCCAGACGCCATCCCGGTTGAGGCCTGCTATCTCGGCTGGCAGGAGTCGCTGCGAAATCTGGCGAAGCTCGTTGAACCCGAGATCAACCAGTAAGGTAAAGCGCTGCGCTGGCGGGTTGGCGTCGCTAACCGGAAACCCAGGGGTGACGCCGTTCTTCCCACCCAACATGCGCCGGCGCCGGAAAGGCCGGATCGGCGAAGCAGCCGACCGCGACGGCGATCCATTCAGGCTTTCGCTCGGGCTCCCAGAAGACGCTCGAGCCGCAGCCCGGGCAGAAATGGAAAGTGGCGTGGTGGCCGCTCCGAGCTGACCGCCTGTAGGTCCTGGCGTCGCCTCTGGTTTCTACCTTGTCGCGCGCAAAGAAGGCGGCGACGCCGTATGTGCTGCCGGTCCGTTTCTGGCAGTCGAGGCAGTGGCACTGTGCGACCAGCTGTGGCTCTCCGTTACAGGAGATCCTCAGTTGCCCGCAGGCACAGGATGCGGTTCTCATGGCAATCCTCATGGTTCAGATAAATGCGTTGCCCGCCAATACCGGCGGTGGGCATGCTTCTGGTTTTCGGGGAGGTTCGGCCTTGGGAAGCGCGCTTTGCGCGGACGCCGAAAAACAAGGACCGGCGTCCCATATTCCTAATCACTGCGGACGACCGATTCAACCCCGCGGTGAACGAGATGGAGAGCCTGGCTCTAGCTTCTATCCAATCTTAGGAACGCGGCGCGCAACGCCAGCACGGCGCGCAGGATCTGACGTTCGTCCATTGCCGCGTAGCCGAGCAGCAGGCCGTGCTCGGGTTCAGTAGAGTGGTAGTTGATGGAGATGCCCTGAACGTCGAGCCCCTCCTTGAGGGCGGCGGCGACCACGTCGCTGTCCTTATAGGGCCTGACGAAGCTCGCCAGCAGCTGCATGCCGGAATCGTTTTCCGTCACGGTCAGCCATTCGGCCAGATGCTCCTGGCACAGCTTGACGAAGTTCGCCTGCCGGCGCGCATAGAGCCGGCGCATGCGCTTGAGATGCGTGGCGAAATAGCCCTGCATGATGAAGTCGTTGACCGTTGCCTGCAGGATCAGCGGCGCGAACTGGCCGGTGATGCTCACCGCCCGGTCGAACGGAACCGACAATTCGCGCGGCACGATCAGATAACCGATGCGCAGCGCCGGAATCAGCGTCTTGCCGAAGCTGCCGATATAGACGACGCGGTCGGCATGGTCGAGCCCGCGCAGGGCCGGCACCGGCCGGCCGCGGAACCGGTATTCGCCATCATAGTCATCCTCGACGATCCAGGCGCCGTTGCGTTCCGCGATGTCGAGCAACTGCAATCGCTCCTCGATACGCATGATTGTGCCGAACGGCCATTGGCAGGATGGTGTCACATAGATCAGCCGCGGCGGCGGCAGCTCCGGATCGGCAAGATGCCAGCCGCGCCGGTCGACCTTCAACGGTGCCAGCTTGGCGCCGCTGGCGAGAAAGGCGCTTTTGGCGCCGAGATAGCCGGGCTCTTCCATCCAGACATGGTCGCCTTCGTCCATCAGCACGCGCGAGACCAGATCAAGCGCTGCCTGCGCACCGGTGACGATGATCACCTGGTCGGCGGTGCAGCTGATGCCGCGCGACAGGCCGATGGTCGAGGCAATGGCCTGGCGCAGGCCGGGGTGACCGGCAAAGGAGAGATAACCAAGCAGACTATCGTCGCGGCTGCGTGCATTGCGCACCAGAAGGCTTGACCAGATGGTGAACGGAAACGATGCCGTTTCAGGCACACCGGGATGGAAATTGATGACGCCGGCATTGCGTGGCGGTTGCGGGCCGTTGACGATGGTCTGGCCACGCCGCGACAGCTTTTGCGGCGCTGCCAGTCCGGCGCGCAGGGATGCTAAGGGGCGGTTCTGCTGGATCGGCGCCACCCAGGTGCCCGATCCGGCACGCGCCTCGATGAAACCTTCGGCAAGGAGCTGGTCGTAGGCGGCGATGACGGTGTTGCGCCCGACTTTCAGATCTTCGGCCAGCGAGCGCGTCGACGGCAGCAGCGTGTTCTGCGGGATCTGGCCGTCAAGGATGAAGCGTCGCAAGGCGCCGTAGATCTGCCGATGCATCGGTTCTTCCGAGGCGCGGTCGACCGACATGATGTCGAGGGAGAGGCGCATGTGGTCGGGCAAGGCACTATCCCCCGACGAACCGGGCGGCGCGGGCGATCTTTTCCTCGTTGAGCCGGCAGACGGTGTCGAGCACCAGCCGCCTGGTTTCGGGACGGATCTCGCGGCTGTTCTTCAGCGCGCGATGCACGGTGGCGGCGCCAAGTTCCGCCTTCTCGGCAATCTCCCGGATGGTACAAAGCCGTTCCATGCCAAGCGCAGCTTCGAAAGCCATGTCGCTCCTCCTCGGTTGCATCAAGGCACGGCTTCCGGCCGGCCTCAAGCTTGAAAGTCGGGGTTTGCAATCCAGAGCCGGGATTCTGCGATCCGCGCCGCGCAGGGAGCAAGGCGGCGCGGATCGCCGGGCGCTTTCGCGTCGCTAACCCCATCGAGGCGCGCGCCCATTATGTTCCTCCGGCTCGCAATGCGGGCCGGTCAGTCTGCCTGCCGCGTCGCCACTTCGAAGCCGGCTTCGCGGGCGGTGGCGAGCAGCGAGACGTAGCCTTTGCTGGCATAGGTCAGCGGATGCGCCTTGGCCGGATCCTGCTCGGCTTCGACAACGATCCAACCTTCATAGCCGCGCGCGGCGAGGGGTTTCAGCAATGACAGGAAATCGACCGAGCCGTCGCCGGGCACGGTAAAAATGCCGTCCATTACCGCCGCCATGAAGCTCATGTCCTCGCGGCGTGCCCGTTCCAGCACCGGCCTGCGAACGTCCTTGCAATGGAAATGCACGATGCGGTCGAGATGCCGTTGCAACAGCGATTGCGGGTCGCCGCCCGAAAACAGGCAGTGGCCGGTATCGAACAAAAGGCCGACGCTTCGGCCCGTCGCCGCCATCAGCCTATCGACTTCATCGTCCGTCTCGACGACGGTGCCCATGTGGTGGTGGAAGGCCATGCCGACCCCGAACGCGGCCATGCGGTCGGCGAGGGCGGTCAGTTTCGCGCCATAGGACGGCCAGTCCCTGTCGGCGAGGCGCGGACGCTCGGAGATCGGTGCGAAAATGCCGTCATGGCGACCGCGCGAGGTGTCGGCATAGACGACGATCCTGGCGCCAAGGTCGCGCAACAGCTGAAGATGCGGGGTGATCGCCGCGAATTCCTCGTCGACCGTATGGTCGAGAATGCGGCCATCATACCAGCCGGAGACGAGTTCCAGGCCATAGGAAGACAGGAGCGGCCCAAGCACTTCAGCCTGGCGCGGAAATTTGCCGCCGAGTTCGGTGCCGCGGTAGCCGGCCAGCGCGGTTTCCGACAGGCAGGTCTCCAAGGACGTATCCCCGCCAAGCGCCGGAACGTCGTCATTGCTCCAGGTGATGGGATTGATACCGATCTTGACCGTCATGACGCCAGGCTTTTGCGGGCTTGGGAATACAAGCCGAGCCTGCAAACTGGCGACAAAGAGGCCCTGTCACTAGGTCCAGTTCAGCCGAATCTGGCAGAACCAATTAATGGAGACCGACCCTAATCTTCCTTTGGGCGGCCAAAAAGGGCGCGCAGTTCGTCCTTTGCGTCCTCCAGCACTTTCTTCTGCGCCGCCGGCAGGTTCTTGCCGGCGCGGTTGATGTAGAAATTCAGCATCGACATGGCGGATTGAAACGGCCCTGCCTTGCGCCGGTCGCTGTGCTCGGCCGAGCGCTTCAACGAGGCGGCGATCTTCTTGGGATCGTGGGATTCGAAGATGTGTTCCTCGAGGTCCAGCGCGTCGCTATGCCCGGTGACGTCGGCGGACCATTTCCGTTGCGCGGTCATGGCAAACTCCTTCACTAGGTCGTTGCCGGGAAAACGCCTTATGGCGCACCCCTGTTCCACTTCGGCCCGAATCCCTGGAGCCACGGATTTGCCTGTCGTGGCGCTGCTCGGCGATGCGAATGCGCCGATAGTGGTCAGAACCGCCGATTCAAGAACTGCGGACAGGAAACGCTCTTGACCCCAATCGTCTCAAGCCAGGCAGGAAGTTCCGGCATCGACAGTGCCTATGCCTGGATACGGCTGGGCATCTCGATGCTGCTGGCAACGATCGGCGGGGTCGGCATGTGGGCGGTGGTCGTGGTGCTGCCTGCCGTGCAGGTAGAATTCGGCGTCGATCGCGCCGCTGCCTCGATGCCCTACACCGCGACCATGGTCGGCTTTGCCGCCGGTAATGTGCTGTTCGGCCGCGCCATCGACCGCATGGGGTATTGGATCCCGGCGCTGATTGCCGCGATTACACTTGGCGCCGGCTTCCTGCTGGCGTCGCTGACCAGTTCGATCCTGCAGTTCACCCTCGTCCAGGGCCTGTTGATCGGCGTTGGCTCGTCGGCGATCTTCGGGCCGTTGATCGCCGACATCTCGCACTGGTTCAACCGGCGCCGCGGCGTCGCGGTGACGGCTGCGGCATCCGGCAACTATCTCGCCGGAGCGATCTGGCCGACGGCGATGCCCTATGTCATGCAGGCGCAAGGCTGGCGCTTCACCTATGCCGCGATCGGCGTCGTCTGCCTGGTCACCATGGTGCCCTTGATCCTGCTGCTCCGGCGCGGCGCACCGCCCCAGGCGGCTCCGGGATCGCCGGGCAGCCGCGTGGTTCAGCCGATCTCCCTGTCGCCGGCGGCCTTGCAGGCGCTGCTCATCGTGGCCGGGCTCGGCTGCTGCGTGGCGATGTCGATGCCGCAAGTCCATATCGTCGCCTATTGCATTGATCTCGGCTACGGCGTGGCGCATGGCGCCGATATGCTGTCGATCATGCTGGCGGCGGGCGTCGTCAGCCGGCTTGGCTCGGGTTTCCTTGCCGATCGCATCGGCGGTGTGAAAACCCTGCTGATCGGCTCGGTGCTGCAATGCCTGTCGCTGTTGTTCTATATCCCGTTCGACGGGCTTGCCTCGCTTTATGTCGTCTCGCTGGTTTTCGGCCTGTCGCAAGGCGGCATCGTGCCCTGTTATGCGATCATCGTGCGCGAATATATGCCAGCCAAGGAAGCTGGCCAGCGCGTCGGCATCGTCATGATGGCGACCATCTTCGGCATGGCGATCGGCGGCTGGATGTCGGGCTGGATCTACGATCTGACCGGCTCCTATGCCGCCGCGTTCCTCAACGGCATTGCCTGGAACCTTCTGAATATTTTGGCCATGGTGCTGCTGCTGTGGAAGGCCCGGCGCAGCGCTGCTGTGGCGGCCTGAAGCACAGCGGTACGGATACAGTCTCTCCGCCGTCGCTTGACAATAGCCGAAGGCTGCGCGACGCCAGACAAGGTGTGGCAACGGGCCGGTTGGCAAGGCAGCAGTGGCAAAGACCCTGAACATCGTCTCACGGTCGCGTCTGGGCGGTTGCCCGGCCTCGGGACCAGTATGGTGATCAAGCCGCGCACGCGCCGCGGCGGCGGCCGCCCGACCATCGCCGATGTCGCCCGCAAGGCCGGCGTCGGCGCCATTACCGTATCGCGCGCCCTGCGCGAGCCGGGGCGTGTCTCGGAAGATCTGCGCCGCCAGATCGAGTCGGCCGTGAACGAGCTCGGCTATGTGCCCGACCCGAATGCGCGGGCGCTGGCTTCGGCGCGCGCCGAGGTCTTTGGCGTTCTGGTGCCGTCGCTTACCAACAACGTCTTTGCCGAAGTGGTGCGCGGCATCTACGACAGCCTGTCGGACGGCCCTTTCCGGATCCAGCTTGGCAACACCCACTATTCCGGCCTCGAGGAAGAGCGGCTGCTGCAGGTGTTTGGCCCGCAACGCCCGGCGGCGCTGATCGTGGCCGGCATCGACCAGACGCCGGCCTCGCGAAAACTGCTGGAAACGGCGGGCTGTCCGGTGGTGCAGGTGATGGAGACCGGGCCCGATCCGGTCGACATGATGGTTGGTTTCTCACATTTCGAGGGCGGCAGGGCGGCTGCGGAACATCTGATCGAGGCAGGCTATCGCCGGATAGGCTTCATCGGCGCGCGCATGGATCCGCGTTCGCAGCGGCGCTTGGCCGGCTATCGCGCGGCGATGGAGGCGGCCGGCCTGTTCGATGCGCGGCTTACCACCACCACGCCGGTGCCCTCCAGCGTCACCCTCGGCCGCGAATTGTTCCGCGACGCGCTGGCCAAGGTGCCGAGCCTCGACGGCGTGTTCTGCAACAATGACGATATAGCACTCGGGGTGCTGTTCGAATGCCACCGCGCTTCGATCGCCGTACCGAAGACGATCGGCATCGTCGGCTTCAACGATCTCGACATGATGGAGGTGGCTTTTCCGTCGGTCACCAGCGTTCGGACGTATCGCTACGAGATCGGCCGGCGGGCGGTCGCCATGGCGCTTGCGGCGATCGAAGGCAACAGGCCGGAACAGCGGGTCGTCGACCTCGGCTTCGAACTCAAGCGGCGTGAAAGCACGGCGCGCTGAAAGCTCGAAAAAAGGGTCCGGCGATCGGTAGTATTCGAGCACCATCGCGATGCGCCGGAGGTGTTCGAGGAACTGAGTAGGTCTCGGACACCTACGCAGGCCAGGGTCCATGAACATCTGGGCGACTTCCTATGGGAAAATCCGGAGGCCGAACCGCTTCATTGAGGCGCATGGTTCTCCAGACGGCAAGGTCGTTCTTGGCCCAGTTCTCCACAATCTGGCGGTCTTCATCGGAAAGAAGGAGCGCAAGGCTCGCCAGTACATCGAATACGCCAGCTGAGTAGCCACGGCGGTACATGTGTTCCAGTTTTGGATCAATATGTCCTTCCATCATTGGCTCCCCACATCCAGCGTTGTTCTGCGCAAAGCGACGAAACAGTAATGCGTTTCATAGATGCTGTCGCCGTTTTGGATGCAACGGATCGACGGGTGGCGCAGGTGTCGTCGCGACCTCGGCTTCGAACTCAAGCGGCGTGAAAGCACGGCACGCTGAAGCGCGCTTCAACGCAATGGCGCTTTACACTACGTCATGGTAGCGCTACCAGTTATCGCCGGGCAGTACTTCGCTCAGAGGATGGGGGCTGTTTATTATACATAAGCGACAGCTCATGCTTGTTTATTATGTATAATATGATAGTTTTTGCGGGACTAGCCGGGCAGCAAAGGAGGGGATCGGGTCGGCATTCGGCCACCTGAACGCGCGACGGGTACGGCGGGAGGTGCCGGGCCGGAAAAGCGCAAATTCATCGGCGTAACAACAAACAAAACTGCAACTGGGAGGAATATCGATGATCAAGTCACTCGTTGGCGGTATCGTTGCCGCCACTGCTTTCGTCATGCTGAGCTCGTCGGCGATCGCCGATCCTGAAATCGTCAAGGGGCCATCGGCCGAGCCTGACTGCTTCGCGCCCTGGTCGGCCGATACGCAGTTCTTCAAGTTCCCCAAGAAAGACGGCCCGTACCGCATCGCTCTGGCCAACGGCTATATCGCCAACACATGGCGCATCCAGATGGTGCAGACGGCAAAGGCCTATGCAGCGCAGCCGGACGTCGCGGCCAAGCTCAAGGAATTCAAGGTGGTCTCGACCGGCGAAGACGTGCCGGCCCAGATTTCGGCAATCAACAATTTCATCGATTCCGGCTATGACGCGATTGTCGTCAACGCCCAGAACCCGACCGCATTCGGTCCTGTCATCAAGCGGGCCAAGGAAGCCGGCGTGGTGCTGGTCGCCTTCGACAACATACTCGACACCAAGGATGCCATCAACGTCAATGTCGACCAGAAAGGTCTTGGCGAATTGTGGGGCAACTGGCTGGTCAAGCACGTGCCGAACGGCGGCAAGGTGCTGGAAGTGCGCGGCGTAGCCGGCACGTCCGTCGATACCGACCGCCATAACGGCATCCACGAGGTTCTCGACGCCTCCGGTAAGAAATGGGATGTCACCGAGGTCGTCGGCAAGTGGGATGACGGCGTTGCGCAAAAGGCTACGGCCGATGCCATCGCCACCAACGGCCCCTTCGACGGCATTACCGGACAGGGCGGCGATACCGGCATCGTGCAGGCGATGATCGATGCCAAGCATCCGTTCGTGCCGTTCGGCGGCGAGACGGAGAACGGCTTCCGCAAATTCTGCGCCAAGTTCGCCGCTGACGGCCTGAAATGCTCGTCGGCCGGCACCGGCCCGGCGCAGGTCGCGGTTGCCATCAAGACGGCGATTGCAGCACTTGAAGGTCAGGTCGTGCCGCAAGCGGTCAAGCTGCCGCTGGCGATCGTCGAGGATCCGAACTTCAAGGCAGGCCAGGACTACTTCCCCGACCAATCCGACAATTTCTTCGTCGGCAATTCCTTCCCGACCTGCGGCATCAATTTCACGGCGCAGGAAATCATGGGCCAGAGCAAGGAAAACCAGTAAACTCCGACAACCCGACGCCGCGGGAGATCCCGCGGCGTCGGCGCTCGACATCCTGATTGCCAAGCGCCTGGGGAGGGCCGATGGACGGTGCGGTTCCGCTCTTCCGCATGGAAGGCATATCCAAGCGCTATGGCGGCGTGCGCGCGCTGGAGAAGGCCGAACTGTCGGTCACTCCAGGCAGCATCCACGCCATTCTCGGCGAGAACGGCGCCGGCAAATCGACGCTGATCAAGGTCATGGCGGGGGTCGTTGCGCCCGACGAGGGCCGCATGATGCTGGACGGAAACGAAGTGAGCTTCGCTTCGCCGGCCGCTGCCAACCAGGCCGGCATCGTCTGCATCTTCCAGGAACTGTCGCTCGTCCCCGAACTCAGCGTTGCCGACAACATCGTCATTTCCGATCCGCCGAAGCGTTTCGGCATGATCGATCGCAAGGCGCAGCGCCGCATCGCCGAACAAGCCCTCGCTCGCGCCGGCGCTTCCGATATCCATCCGCTGGCGCTGGTCAAGGATCTTCCTCTTTCAAGAAGGCAGATGGTCGAGATCGCCAAGGCACTGGCGCGCAAGCCACGTATCCTGATCCTCGACGAGGCGACCTCGGCGCTGACCGCGGCCGACGTCGCCAGGGTTTTCGCCGTGTTGAAGCGGCTGCGTTCGGAAGGGCTGGCGCTGCTCTATATATCGCACCGCATGAACGAGATCGCCGAGTTGGCCGACCAGTGCACGGTGTTCCGCAATGGCCGCAATGTCGCCAGCTACGCGGCCGGTACAAAAAGCGACAACGAGGTCGTCGAACTGATGATCGGGCGCGAATACAGCCACATCTTTCCGCCCAAGCCCGCGCGGGCGGCTGCCGCAGCCACGCCGGTTCTGGAGGCGCGCAGCCTGTCCTGGACGGATCGGCTGCACGATGTCTCGCTATCGGTCGGGGCGGGCGAGGTGGTCGGGCTTGGCGGCCTCGACGGCCAAGGCCAGCGCGAATTGCTGCTCGCCTTCTTCGGTGTGCTGCGTGGCCTGTCGGGCCAGATCCTGATCGACGGCAGGCCGGTGGCGATCGCCAGCCCGGCCGCGGCGCGCGATGACCGGATCGGCATGGCGCTGATCCCGGAGGACCGCAAGACCGAGGGGCTGATGCTGCCGATGACGGTGCGCGAAAACCTCTCATTCGCTGCCCTCGACCGGCTGTCCAGGGCCGGCATCATCGATCGCGCCGCCGAGCAGCGGCTGATCGACGATATGGTGGGTCTCCTGGCGATCAAGACCGCCGGCCTCGACATTCCGGTCGGCGCGCTATCCGGTGGCAACCAGCAGAAGGTCGTCATCGCCAAATGGCTGATGCGGCAGCCGCGCATCATCCTGCTCAACGATCCGACGCGCGGCATCGATGTCGGCACCAAGCAGGAGCTTTACCAGTTGATGCGCAAGCTTGCCGACCAGGGTGCGGCGATCCTCTTCTATTCGACCGACTATGACGAGCTGATCGGCTGCTGCGACCGCGTGCTGGTGCTCTATGACGGCGCGGTCAAGCGCGAACTGGTCGGCGCCGAAATCACCGAGCGGGCGCTGATCGCCAGCGCGCTCAACATTCACGAAGAGATGCCAAAGCAAGGAGCGGACGCGTGAAGGATTGGCGCTACTGGCTTGCCGAACAGCGCGGAACGCTACTGGCGTTCGGCATCTTCGTCGTCATGTTCGTCATCTACACCTCGAACCATCCGGCGGGCTTCACCGCCAACGTCGTGCAGACGGCCTCGAACAAGGGCGTGCTGCTCGCCTTCGTCGCCATGGCGCAAACGCTGGTGGTGATCACCGCCGGCATCGATCTCTCGGTCGGGATGATCTTCACCCTGACCAACTGCCTGGCGTCGTGGCTGGTCGTCGGCACCGGCATCGAGACCGCCGTCGGCGTCATCGCCGTGCTCGGCACCGGGCTGCTGTGCGGGGCAATCAACGGCGCCATCGTCATCTATGGACGCCTGCAGCCGATCGTCGCCACTATCGCCACCGGTGCGGTCTATTTCGGCATTGCGCTGCTGCTTCGGCCGTTTCCGGGCGGCTCGGTCAATGAAGGGCTCGCCGATGCGCTGACCGGGCGCCTGTTTGGTATTGTGCCGGCGAGCCTGGTGGCGCTGCTGGCGGTCGTGCTTGTCGTCTGGGTGCCGTTCAGCCGGTCGGTGCTCGGCCGCGCCGCCTATGCGGCCGGCTCCTCGGAGATGGCGGCCTACATGTCCGGCGTGCCGATCCGGCGTGGAAAGTTCGCCGCCTATGCGCTTGCCGGTCTGCTTGCCGCGATCGGCGGGCTGTTCCTGACGTTCTTCACCTATACCGGTGATGCGGCCTATGCCAGCGGCAACGCCTATACGCTGTTTTCGATTGCCGCGGTCGTGCTTGGCGGCGTGTCGCTGTTCGGCGGCAAGGGCAGCGCCATCGGCGCGATCTTCGGCGCGCTTGCCTTCCGCACCATCGGCGACCTGCTGTTCGTCTTCGATTTCGATCCGCTCTGGCAGCCCCTGTTCCAGGGCGTCATTCTGCTGATCGCGGTCAGCCTCGGCGCCTTCGCCCTGTTTCGGGTCCGCAACCGGCTGGAGTGGTTCCTGTGAGCGAAACGACTGTGAGTGGTCTCGCCGGCCGCATGCCGAAATTCCTCCGCCGCGCCGACCCGGCGGTGCTGACGGCGTTCGCCTGTATCGTGCTGCTGCTGTTCCTCGGCAGCCTCTATTCGCGCAGCTTCCTGTCGCCTGAATACCTTTTGCAGCAGCTCAAGGTGGCGTCGTTTCTCGGCGTCATCGCGACCGGCATGATGCTGGTCATCCTGCTCGGCCAGATCGACCTGTCGGTGCCCTGGTCGGTGGCGGCCGGCGCGATGATGGCCTGTGCCGCGGCCGCATACGGCCCGGTCGGCGTGGCGCTTGCCATTCCGTTCGGCATCTTCTGCGGTGTTCTGATCGGCATCGTCAACGGCATCGGCGTCGCCTATCTGCGCATTCCCTCGATGATCATCACGCTTGCCACCAACGCCGTCGCGCAGGGGCTGATGGTGGTCTACACGGGCGGTTTCTCGCCGCAGGATTCGGCGACCGGTGCGATGCGCTATCTGGCGACCGGCTTTGCCGTTCCTGCCGTGCCCAACGCCGTCCTCATCTGGGCGCTGATCGGCGCCGCAATGGTGTTCGTGCTGACCCGCACCGGCTTCGGCCGCACCGTCTATGGCATCGGCAATCGCGAGCGCGCAGCCTATCTTTCCGGCATCGATACAAGGCGCGTGGTGATGATCGCCTTTGCGGTTTCGGGCGGGCTCTCCGCCTTCGGCGGCGTGCTGTTGGCCGGCTATGCCTCCAAGGCGGCACAGTCGATGGGCGACGCCTATCTGCTGCCGTCGATCGCCGCGGTGGTGCTCGGCGGCACGTCGATCCTCGGTGGGCGCGGCTCCTATCTCGGCACAGTCGCCGGGGTAATCCTGATCACGCTTCTGCAGTCCATTCTCTCTGTCATGCAGATGCCGGAGGCGGGACGGCAGATCATCTACGGCGTCGTCATCGTCGCCATGCTGCTGCTCTATGGCCGCGCGCCGGCAAGCCGCTGACCTGCATGACCGGTAAAGACGTGGCATATAAGCCGGCGAGCACTGTTCGAACGGTACCCGCCATCGTGGTGATGGGCGTTGCCGGCTGCGGCAAGTCGGTTGTCGGCGAAGCGCTTGCAGCGGCATTGGGCGCCGTCTTTATCGAAGGCGACAGGCTGCATCCGCCCGAAAACGTCGCGCGCATGGCGAGCGGCCAGCCGCTCACCGACGCGCTGCGCGAAGGCTGGCTCGACGCGATCGGCCAGCGGATGGCCGCGTCGGTCGCAAGCCGGCAAGGTGTAGTCGCCGCCTGCTCGGCGCTGAAGCGCAGCTACCGCGATCGCCTGCGCCGCTTTTGCCCGGATATCGTTTTCGTTTACCTGGAGATCGACCCGGCAACAGCAAAACAGCGCGTCGGCAATCGCAAGGGTCATTTCATGCCGGCAAGCCTGGTCGACAGCCAGTTCGCCACGCTCGAGGCGCCAGCGGCGGACGAGGCGGCAATGGCCCTGGATGGCACGCGTCCGGTCGCCGACACCGTCGCGACTGCCTTGAGCCTGCTCGCGCGCTAGATTTGCGACGTCAGTTCGACTGGGAAATCGTCATTGTCGGCGTCGCGCATGGCCGCGAGGCTGCGGTTGTCCAGCACCTCGGCGATCGCCTGCCGGACCTCCAGCATCATGTGCCGAACCTGGCAGGTCGCCTCGTCGCAATCCTCGCAGCGCTGGTATTGCGTGCGGCTGGCGCAGGGGATCGGCGCCAGCGGCCCGTCGAGGACACGCACGACATGGCCGATCTTGATCTCGGAAGCCGGCCGGGCAAGGCGGTAACCGCCTTCCTTGCCCTTGCGGCTCTGGACGAAGCCGGCGTTACGCAACTCGCCCAGGATGGCATCCAGGAATTTCTTGGGGATGTTATTGGCGACCGCAATGTCGTTGACGAATGCGAGCTGGCCGACCGGCAGGCCCGACAGATGCACGAGGGCCTTGAGGCCGTATTTGCCTTTTTTGGTAAGCATGCCCCGAGTCAACCCATGAAGCCCCAACCACCTGCGTCTGGCGGCTGTTTGTGTGCAAATCATGACGGTTTGATCACGCGAAGCCGTTCGCGAAAACAAGCCGTCCGTTCTCACGGTAGGCACAAACGCGTTGATTCTTTGTAACCTTTTGGACGGAATGCGCCCGGAAAGTGCCAGAAATCACCTTTCGCGGCGCGAAAGCAAAGAAGCCGGCAAAGCCGGCTTCTGTCAAAGTTGGAGGATCGCCTCAGCGGCTGCCATAAGTCTGGTCGAGCAGGCCGCCCGCTGCAAAGTGCTCGGCCTGGACCTTGGCCCAGCCGCCGAAGACCTCCTCCACCGTCAGCAGGCGGACATCGGGAAACTCAGCCTTATATTTGGCGGCGACCGCCGCGTCCCGGGCCCGCAGGCCGTTGCGGGCGGCGATGTCCTGGCCCTCCGGTGTATAGAGGAAGTCGAGATAGGTCTTGGCGAGATCGCGCGTGCCATGCTCGTCTGCAACCGTGTCGACGATCGCCACCGGAAATTCCGCCAACAGGCTGACCGAAGGCGTTACCTGCTCGAACTTGTCCTCGCCATACTCCTTGCGGACGCCGCGCGTTTCCGACTCGAAGGTGATGAGTATGTCGCCGATTTCGCGCTGCACGAAAGTGGTGGTCGCGGCGCGCCCGCCGCTGTCGAACACCGGCACGTTGTTGAACAGCTTTGTCACGAACTCCTTCACCTTGGCATCGTCGCCCTTGAAGGCTTCCTTGGCGTAGGCGGTGGCCGCGAGATAGGTGTAGCGCGCATTGCCCGATGTTTTCGGATTGGGGAAGATCACCTGGACGTCGTCGCGCACGAGATCGTTCCAATCCTTGATGTGCTTCGGATTGCCGGCGCGCACCAGGAAGGAGGGCAGCGAATAGAAAGGCGAGGCGTTGTCCGGAAAGTCCTTCTGCCAGTCGGCGGAGATGAGGCCCTTCTTGACCAGGAAGTCGATGTCGATGACCTGGTTGAACGTGACCACGTCGGCGCCGAGGCCTTCGGCGATGGCGCGTGCTTGTGCCGAGGTTCCGGCATGCGACTGATCGATGGTGACGCCGGGGTGGCCGGCGACGAACGCCTTGTTGACCTGCGCAAACAGTTCGCGCCCGACATCATAGGAAGCATTGAGCAATTTGTCAGCCGACCAGGCTTGGGAGGATGCGAGGAAGAGGCCGGCCAACGTGGCGATGCCAAGCAAAAATCGCTTCATGAAAACAGGCTCCAATGCCATGAGCTTAATGCCGGACCATAGCGGCAAGGCATCGTGCGCGACGAGGCACGCAGAGCGGCCGCTCCACGTTGTCGATAGAAGAAATATTCCCGCTGTGGGCGATTTCTGGTTTTTTCTTTCAAGCAGAGTCTCAGGACAGCTTGGCAGCGGCGCCGATGCCGTCGGCGTGCACGATGGCTCCCGGCCGGCCAACGCGGTGCAAGGCGATTGCATCGCCGCCCTGTCTGGCATATACAAATAGTATATACAAGGGAGCTGTTGTCATGTCTCAACACCGCCATTCAACAACCCCGCCGAAGGAGGCGAAGCTGTTTCGTAACAATCGCAGCCAGGCGGTGCGCATTCCTGTCGAGTTCGAACTTCCCGGCGAAAAGGTCTTGATCAGCCGTGAAGGCGACCGCCTGATCATCGAGCCGGTCCGCAAACCTGGTCTCACCGCACTGCTCGCGCAATGGGCGAAAGAGCCGCCGCCCGGTGCCGAGGAAGACTTTCCCGAAGTCGAGGATATGCCTCTCAAATCCGAGGAATTTTTTTGATGCGGTTCATGCTGGACACGAACATTGTCAGCGACATGATCCGAAATCCGGCCGGGAAAGCCGCAAGCGCTGTCCTGCGCGTGGGAGACGCCGCCGTGTGTACCAGCATCGTGGTCGCGTCGGAACTGCGATATGGCTGCGTCAAGAAAAGATCAGCCAAGTTGCACAAGAAGGTCGAGGAATTGCTGGCTGAGATTCCCGTCTTGCCGCTCGATGTGCCGGTGGATGCCGAGTACGGCGCGATTCGCGCAGAACTGGAAGGCAGGGGCCAGACCATCGGCCAGAATGACCTTTTTATTGCTGCCCACGCCCGTGCGCTTGGAACTACCCTGGTGACCGCCAACACCGGGGAGTTCAACCGGATCAAAGGCCTGAAGATCGAGAACTGGCTGGTGTAGCGCCTGATAGAGGATCAAGCAGCCGGAAAAAGCTTCCAGCGCCGCGGCCTGAAAGCCACGCGACTTTTCTGCGCCGCCGGATGATCGACGGGCAATTCGATCTCGACCCGCTGACGTTCGCCGCCGATTTCGAGCTCGACCCGCCTGGTGCCGGCGACGCGGCGGCTGGCGGCGACCGTGCCGGCGATGCAGCCGTTGCATTCTTCCACCAGATCGACATCGTGCGGGCGGAAGAACAGCGTCGCTTCGCCTTGCGGTGCGTGCGGCGCGGAAAGCCCGATCGGCCGGTCGGCGATCCAGACCTGGCCGTCCTCGACCTTGACCGGAAGCGAACTCGATTCGCCGATGAAGCCGTAGACGAAGGGAGAGTTCGGCGTGTCGTAGATCTCGTCGGCGGTGCCGACCTGCTCGATGCGGCCCTGGCTCATCACCACGACACGGTCGGCAAGCTCCAGCGCCTCTTCCTGGTCATGGGTGACGAAGACCGTGGTGTGGCCGGTGGCGTCGTGGATGTCGCGCAGCCAGCGGCGCAGTTCGCGGCGCACCTGCGCATCGAGCGCGCCGAACGGCTCGTCGAGCAAAAGCACGGCCGGTTCGATCGCCATGGCGCGGGCCAGCGCCACGCGCTGGCGCTGGCCGCCCGAAAGCTGTGCCGGATAGCGTTTTTCCAGACCGGAAAGCTGAACGAGGTTGAGGAGTTCCGAGGCGCGGCGTCGGATTTCCTTCGCCGACGGGCGTGACGGCCCGTGCCGGACCTTGAGTCCGAAGCCGATATTGTCGGCGACCGTCATATGGCGAAACAGCGCGTAGTGCTGGAAGACGAAGCCGACATTGCGCTCCTGAATCGACTTTTGGGAGGCATCCTCTTCGCCGAAGAAGATCTTTCCGCGGGTCGGCCGCTCCAATCCGGCAATCAGCCTGAGCAGCGTCGTCTTGCCGGAACCGGACGGTCCCAGCAGGGCGATCAGTTCTCCCGACTTGATGTCGAGCGAAACGTCGTGGAGGGCCGGAAACCGCTCAAACTCCTTGCGCACGTTGGCAACGCGAACTTCCATGCAAATCCCTTTTGTAGTTGATGCATGCCGTTATCCCAAAACCGGTTCCCACTTTTGGGCGACATCAAATCTTTGTTTTATGCATGTCGTTGTCCAAAAGCCGCTACACACTTTTGGGCGACATGCATTTGTCAGTGTCCGCGCGTCGCGGCGATCTCGGCGCCGTAGCGCATCTCGAGAAGTGTTTTCAAGACCAGCGTGACGAGCGCCAGGCCGGCAAGCAGCGAGGCGACGGCAAAGGCGGCGGCGGCATTGTACTCGTTATAAAGGATTTCGACATGCAGCGGCATGGTGTTGGTCAGCCCGCGTATGTGGCCCGACACGACCGAGACGGCGCCGAACTCACCCATCGCGCGGGCATTGCACAACAGCACGCCGTAGAGCAATCCCCATTTGACGTTGGGCAACGTCACGTACCAGAACGCCTGCCAGCCATTGGCCCCGAGCGACAGGGCAGCCTCCTCGTCGCCATTGCCCTGTTCCTGCATCAGCGGGATCAATTCGCGGGCGACGAAGGGGAAGGTGACGAAGACGGTGGCCAGCACGATGCCCGGCACGGCAAACAGGATGACGATGCCATGTGCTTTCAGCCAGGCGCCGAGCAGGCCTTGCGCGCCGAACAAGAGCACGTAGACAAGCCCCGAAATGACCGGCGAGACGGAAAAGGGCAGGTCGATGAGTGTGGTCAGGAACGCCTTGCCCTTGAACTCGAACTTGGCGATCGCCCAGGCGGCGGAAATGCCGAAGACGATGTTGAGCGGCACCGAGATCGCCGCGACCAGAAGCGTCAGGCGGATCGCCGAGCGCGTATCCGGTTCGCCTAGCGCCTGTGTATAGGCCTCGATGCCCTTGGCGAAAGCTTCCTTGAAGACGATGATCAGCGGCAAGAGCAGGAAGATGGCGAGGAACGCAAACGTTACCGCCATCAGCACGGCTTGCGCAGGGCGGCTTTCGGTTACCGCCGCCGAGCGGCTTTCGTGGTGCGGCGCGTAGGATTTGATCTCCGGGTCAGCCATAGCGCTTGCGGCTCCAGGTCTGCACCAGGTTGATGACCAGCAGCATCACAAAGGACAGCGCCAGCATGATCGCCGCGATCGCGGTCGCCGCGGCATAATTATATTCCTCAAGCCGGATGACGATCAGAAGCGGTGCGATCTCGGATTTGTAGGGCAGGTTGCCGGCGATGAAGATAACCGAGCCGTACTCGCCGACGCCGCGCGCGAAGGCCA
>NZ_JAMYPD010000037.1:0-49046 GCF_040320195.1 Mesorhizobium sp. M0768
ATGGCGGCGTCTCCTACTATCTCCTCCAGAAGCTCGAAATTGAGGACGTGCGCCTCGTCTATGCGCCCGCGCTCGGCATCGGCAACTTCGGCGGCCAAACGGAGAACTGGATGTGGCTGCGCCACACGGGCCACTTCGGCTTTTATCGCGCCTATGTCGCTCCTGATGATTCCTCCCGGCCATATGCGCGCGACAACGTGCCCTACCGGCCCAAGAACTGGCTGCGCATCGCCGCTGAAGGCGCCAGGATGGACATTCTGCTGAATTTTACCTGCGGCGCTGTTTCATGGACGCGCGCTTGGGCCCCCCATTTTCTATTGCCCGCCTCGGCTCATGCGGGGCGGGCTTCTTGGCGTTTTGGGAGATTTGTTCACCATGGTTCATAGTGGCGGCGCAACCGTCCGGCGAGCGCCTCACCTGAGGCTACATGGCGGCCGTGGAGATTGCCTCAGAAGCGGCGCCCAATCGGAAACCTTAGCACCTCCGCGTTTTGGCGTGGCTGCTTGAACTCTTCGACGGCAACCGCCTCAATCAACAAGTCCAAGGCTTCGCGTCCCCTTCGACTCATCGGGTCATCGCCACAAAGGTAGTCATACGCTCGATCTAAATGCACTCGGGCGGCGGAAAAATTGCTTGTCATAGGACCCTCTCTACCCGCCCGCATTGCCGTCTACGAGGTGAAGGTCGCGCCATCGTCAATATCTACAGACAAATTTGAATTAAATCGGAGATGATCGGGGGAGTAGCCAGGATTTCCCCCCACGGTGACTGAACCGGTCGACTTCGACGCCGAGGTTTCGGCATTCCTCGCGCGCCTGGAGGACAAAGTCCCCTGACATGATGCCGCCGTCCAGCCCGCCGGCGATCACTCGCTGGCGCTCGGTCGGATTCATAAATGCCGAGCACACCCCGTTCCGAGATCACCTCTGACCGGCGTCATTCGATGCGGACGCGGAACCGGCCCGATTTTGGCGGCGTAGAGCCAGAGGCGGCCGCCAGGTCCCAGGCCGGGTGGCTCCAAATCGCGCTAGGTCGTGTGGATCAGGTTTGTCCACACCACTTAGCTATACGGGGGGGCGATAATGCCATCGAAGAAGAAATGGCGCAGGTGTGGGGTATCGATCGTCAGAGCACCCAATCCCGCCCGCAACGCGGTTCGCAGCCATCTCGACCGATTGGTGGACTCCTGACTGCGGGATCTAAGGAGCTTTTCTTAGCCTATAGCTAAATGGAAAGGCGCCGATCCCCTCGATTGAGCAAACCTCGGCCCAACCTATTGGACTCCAGAGCGAAAAGAGGCGTGCGGCTCGAGCGAATTGCGAGGAAAAGGAAATGGCGCCTCGGCATGACTGACTCCGACTGCCTGAGCGCCGGCATCGCCTTTCAGTACGCGCAAGGGGAGCGTTCCGGTGGCCAGTGCTGCCTTGCTGGAACGGAGCAGGTGGGCTGTTCTAGCAACACGGTTTAGTGCCCGGGGTGCCAACGATGAACAAATGCGCAGGAACGCTCGATCGGGCGCCTTCGGCAGGCCTGAGACCCTACAACCTGTGCAAGTGCACAGGTAGCGAAGGTGAGCGCATTCAAGCACGTTTGAGTGTCGGCGCAATTTCCATGCCGACCACCAACGGAGATTTCTGCGATGACCAACAACATTCGACTAATGAAAGCGAGCGAGATTCCCGCCTTCGTCGACAAGATGATCGAGGCTGGCTGCGACATCTGCGCGATCGGTCACTTAGGCTATTCGGCAGGTGATGTTGACCGGAAGGTACCCTGGCGCAAGGTAAGAAGAATCGTAGAAGAGTTTGGCGATCGTGATCACCTGCTACCGGAGATCGTTGCCTATCTTCGCTCGATTGGCCGGTACATAGAACTCTCGTCGTCGACAAACGAGGGCCGGAGACCGCACAAAACAGGCACTCGAAGTTGGAACGTATAAAGGACGGGTCGGATACGATTGTCGAATCCGGCTCCTTCACCGACAATGACGAGCTGGACTTCGGGACCGGTATTGACGCCAACGAGCTGTGGTTTGCCCAACAGGGCAATAACCTCATCTTCTCGTACTGGGCACCACGGACAAGGGTCGGTCAATGACTGTTCGCCGGGCAATGTCGTCGAAACTATCAAGTCCGGCGACGGCAAGGTGCTTAGCCATTCCGACGTAGCAACTCTGGGTCGCGGCCATGGCTGGTGTCGATCCGGCAACGTCGCACACGGAATTCGGCATCCAACCAAAGATGCGCGGTTTGGCGACGCCTAGCAGGTTGGAACCATCCCTGCCGCAATGCAGCAGTCCTGGTCGCTGATGAAAACAAGTCCAAGATGCCCGGTGGTGCGCTTCCACCGCACCACCGGGATCTTTGCCGCAGCCAAATGCAGAGAATCCAGGCGCGCGCTGAAAATCGTGAGAAATTCGATTTGGATTATGACAGCTGATAAAATGACCGGATTCAATTTCGATATCAATCAGGGCCCTCCGCCGGGGGCTGTCGGCCCGCATCGCGCCTGACGGCGGCGCTATGCTGGTGCTCCTACGGCCGCCCTGTTGGCGAGGGCCTTCGGGTCATCGCACTGTCACGCTTCGGCTATCCGCCTTCCCCCTCATGCTCAGTCCTAATCGATGCGATGGACGCCCCCCGAACGGCATCGCGATGTGCTGTCGTTTCCGACGCTGAACCATAGTTCAAAATCCGATAACCGCAGTTTACTGAAAGAATCCACAACTTCGCAAGCTGCGGCAGGAAGAAAAAAGCAACACAGGCGAAACCGCCCGGTAGTTCCATAATATATGTTATGCAACTTTATAAGTATTGGCACTGGTTTCAGTGAGCGAATGCAGTTGCACCGCATCGAGGTCTTATCGAAGCTCATTGCTCAGGTCAATGTTACTTTAGATCCCCCCTGATCACTGATGAAACACCTAGAACCGGAAGTCGGTTACGCCGGAGTTTTCTGAAACGCCGGTGGCTGCTCGAGGTCAGACCATATCGGTTTTCGCTCGCGTTCCCTTCTCGGCTCACTCACCCCTTCCCTCTCGGCTCACTCACTTGTGCGGCATGCAATAGATGCCCTCGGATTCCATGAGTACCGCGCCGCCCTTTAACTCGCTCAATGCGCCGACCCAGGCTTCCGAATAAGTGCGGCTGGCATCCACGGCCGTCAGCCAAAGAACGCGATTGTCGGCCAGTTCGACTTTAACTTCCTGCTGCAAAGGGCTCCCCTGCACGGTCTGCTGATAGTGCCGTTTGATCCTGACATTGCTGGCCGGGAACTCAGCTTCGTTGCTGCCATAGTTCAGCACAAATCGAGTGTAGTCCTCAGCCACTGTGCAACTGCCGTCACGCTCACACACGATTTTTGCGGCGGTCTTGCAGTCCCATTTCAGTGAAGCGGGCCACATCGGATTGTCCGCGCTCGATCGCGGCTTGTCGCTCTGACCAGCCGCCGTCGAGACTGCCCATGTGCTCATTATCGCAGTCGACAGGAGAAGCGCCTTCAACACTTATTACCCTTCCCTGATCCAGTATTCGCATTGAGCTTTCGAAGCCATCGCTGTCGTCGGCGTGAATGAACCGGACAGAGACGTTTTGTGATCCTCACGGCGACTCGTCCTGCGTGATCACCTGGCTTATTGGCACGTTGAGATTGAACTGGCGTATGGCACGTTGAGATTGAACCAGCTTTTCTGGCGTAGGCCGTTCGCGTCGTCATACTCGATGAACCAGGGCTTTGCGCGCATCGGCCGAGAGATGGTGTAGTAGGTGGAGCCGTTACCAAGGGAATGCCCTCTATCGTTGCCCGTGATCTGGATTTTTGCCGTCACCAACTTACCGTTCATTTTGATCTGGGCCTGTCGAGATCCGTTGTCATGGTCTTGGCCGAGGCGACTATTCGTGAAAGTGACGGGCAGTGTGAGCCTGTCGGAGCTGATGCGGCAGATGTTCCGTTCTTGCCTCATTCCTGGCCGATCGGAGTCGTAGCTGCCAACTGCTTGCCAGCCAGAAGGACAATCCTCATACTTCTCGTATCTCGCGGCGCTGGAGTTGGCTTGCGGACAGGTCGGCCAGTTAAAACCCGGAGCTTTCATCGCCGCAATCAACTTGTAGATTGGCGGGTGGCAAGAAGGAGTGCCCTGCCAGTCACCGGACAGACAGAGGAGGACCTGACAGCCCCATTCCGATGCCTGTGATTGGGATGGAAGAGCTGCGGCGCCCGCGACGGCGGCTGCACCCACCAAGAGATATTTCAGTACGATCATAGCCTTTTCCTCGCGGCGGATTCTGATACTTTACTATGGATCATCCGCGCGAAAAAGGACAGATCGAGAAGGTAGGTTTGTGCGACTACATCGATTTATGAAACGAGACATCGCGGGCGTGGTCGACAACCCGTTGCGTGTCAACATTGCGACAACGCTGGAGCGGGAGAGAGCCAGGCGTGGCCTATCCCATATGCACATGGCCGAGCTGTTCCGGACTGTCGAGGGCGAAAGGCTCGCCTACCGGACCTACATCCAGACCGTGCGGCAGAAAAACAATGTCACCCTGACGACGTTGCAAATCATGGCAAGCGGCTTGCATGTGTCAGTTGCAGACCTGCTCGCGGGCGGAAAAAAACTTCCCGAATGGGCGCATCAGTTGGACGAGACTGCAATCCGCAAGCGTCTGGCGCACATCATCGACATTGAGCGAAAACGACGCACTTTGCTCCGCTATGAGATGGCCGAGCTCATAGGCGTGGCGGAGGCGACATTCATGAAATTGGAACGCGCAAGCGGTAATATCAGCGTCGACACAATTGCCGCGATCGCCAAGGCGTTGAAACTTGATCCAGCGACCTTCCTCTTTTCCGATAAGGTCCCGCCATCAACTGATCTACCTGTTTCTGACGCACCCGGAGGCGTAGATTCTCATTTCAGAGAGCCGTAAACTTCCAGCGTCATCATCCGTCTAAGCTGGGCTACACCGAATGGCTGGCAGGTTTTCGCCGTGATAGCGCATACCGGTGCAATTCAGGTGAAAATGGAGCAGAGCTGAGAGCTCACAGCTAGCCGCCCCACGAGTGTTCCTTTGTTCGCCCGTACCTGCGGCACGATTGCCAAAAAGTGGCTGCGGCGGAAGCCAGGGGAATTCTGACCTGTACAGTTGTGCCGACACCATGAGCACTCTTGATGATGAGCATTCCGTTCAGCGTCGAGACCATCTGAGAACATGCGGTCAGGCCAAGGCCAGTATGATTCCCGGCTCGCGTTGAAAAGAAGGGAGTAGTTGCTTTTGCAACGATTGCAGGTGGCATGCCTGAGCCCTCGTCGGCCACTTCAAGCACGAGGTAAGTGCGCGGGAAAAAGGGGCGCCGCTTGACTGTCGCGGAGATGAGAACTCGGGCGTTTTTGGCGCTCGACGAAGCGGCCAGCGCGTTTTCTATCAGCTCATTCACCACCAACCGTAACGGCGTCGCCGGGACGGGTAGCAAGCGCGCTTTGGAATCGACCGAGACTTGCACCAAACTGCCGCGATCCTGCGTAAGATCCTCGAGCAGTCGGCCGAGCGACATAGTGCTGGAATCTTGTGGTGCATAGGCGATCTGAAGCACACTGTTGGTGATCGATTCCAGTTCGGTCGCAGCACTGCGCGCAGCCTCAAGCATTTCGCCGCTCGGCTGCTTGTCTGGTTGTGCGTGCTCAAGGAACAGCCTCAAGGCTGTAACCCGCGATCGGGTCATATGCGCAAAGAGCGAAGCGAACGAGCGCATATGCTGGTCACGGCGATTGGCTAAAGCATAACGCTGATGGATAACGAGATAGAAGGTAGCACCCAGGCCAAGTGCGATGGCGAAGATGAACCAGTTGCGCGAGGCCGCAATGTCGATACTGGCGGTCTGCTGCAAGGTGGCGCTGTGATCAACGGTAGAGCTGGAAATCTCGTAAATTGACTGTTCCAGCTTGGCCATCTCGGCAATGGCTTGGGTGTAGTTTCTACGCGCTGACACAAGAGGTGCAATTCTCTGTTCGAGGGTCAGGCGAATCCGACCCAGGAGTTCGGCGTCATGGTCGGGAAAAAACCGGTTCAGATAGGGCAGGTTTTCCAACTGCGCGACGTTGACGCTCACCAGCGCCATTTGTCGATCGATGTCCGCATCAAGCTTGCCCGTCTCGTCGGCGATGCGAAGATAACCATAGACTCGCAAAAGACGCTCGCGAATCTGTGCCGCACGCCACTGAATCTCGAAGGTCTGATTGAGGATGGCATCAGTCTCCTGACGATAGCGGTTCGATTGGATGAACGTCCACGCACTCAGGCCAAGCGCCGCAGCCATACCGAGATACGGCAGAACAGTGAACAAACGGCCGTTGAAGAACTTCATTGCGTGGCGCGCAGGATGACTGGGAAAAATACCCAGATCGAGTTTCTTGCGGGAACGTAGGAGGCGGGCAGCTGGTCGAAGGGCCAAACGATGAAGATGGGGCCTTTCTCTACCATGCTGATCGGGCGGAAATCCTGACCCGGCAGGCAATGTGAACCGGCCTTGTCGTTCTCGTTGCAACGACGCTCGATCGCCAAGATCGGATTATAGGACCGGATTTCGTCCATATGAATATCGGAAACGAAGTTGTCATAGGCGACAACTTTCACCTCCTGCGCGGCGGTGATTCCGGCCTTGGCAAGCACATTTGCAAGCAGTGGCCCGCGATATTCTATTTTCTCGTTGTTGCTCGTCCAGGGCGTACGCGTGTCATAGGTCTGTTGCGGAAACTCTGCCCGCAGCTGCTTTACCGAAAAGATGGCGACGGTCTTGCCGCTGGCGTCTTGAACCGACACTTCGTTGGGATCGAGGGGAATTTCCTCGGCGGCGCTGGCGAGCGGAAGGGACAGGGCAAACATGACGGCGAGAGCATTACGCAACATCTTCCACATCCTCGTATTCGCGGGGTCCATCGTTCTTGGCGAAGAGCACGCAAGGTCCTCGGGAGCCCCGCGGATCGTAGGCAAATCCCTTTTCTGCTAGGGCAAGCGTGATGTTGCGGACGCCGTCAAGGCCATAGAGATGATCGTGCAGCTCAAGAAAAATGCGCTCGACGCCGGGCAGCTCGGCATCCTGCAGAAGTTCTTTCTCAGCACCTTCAATGTCCATGACGAGGGCGTTTATTTGATGATCGGTGATGAAACGATCGACGTCGGCCGAGACGATCGAAAGTTCGCGCTCATATGGTCCTTGGTCTTTGTCCGTGGAAGACATCCAAAGGTCCCGGCGAACGTAGAAGGTGAAGGACCGCGGCGGGCCTGCTGTGAGGATACCCTGGGAATATGTGACATTGTCGAGATCGTTGGCCGCTATCACGCGCTTCGCTAGTTCCGCTGTTGCGGGATTTGCTTCAAAAGCCCACACCTGAACGCCGGGGATTTTCGCAATCAGTGCGGTGATGATGCCGATACCGGACCCTAGCTCCAGTACGCGATCGCGCGCCTTGACTGCCCTGAAAATCCACTTCGCTTCCTTCGCCTCATAGCTCTGGCTTTGAAGCGCTCGCCAGATGACCGGCGAGACATCCTGCGGTTCCACGGGAACCTTGATCCCATGTACGGTTAGAGAAGCCATCGCGATCACAGCCCCTGTGGTAGCGGATGACCTTGCCTCATGAGTTTGGCCCGGGCCTGCTTGTAGTACCTTTCGGCAGAGCCGGCATCGATGCCCAGCCGCTCTGACATGAGGGCGAAAATCTCTTTCCGTTTCACGCCAGGCGCGCGGCGGGCCATCATGTCGATGATTTCATGCTCGCGAGGCGTCAGAACGGAAAAGCGATAGTCGGGCCTTGTCATGGCGACTCGCGAAAGGCGCAGGGAGAAGCCCTTGGATGAAATGTCCTCGAGCACGTCGCTGAAAACGCCGGGCGCAAGGCCGGTTTTGCCGAGATAAGCTGCGGCGCCGATCTGCTGGAAGCCTTCGGCCTCGGTTCGATTGTCAGAGCCGGTGACGACGATATGGATGGCGCTCGCAGAGGCTTCCATGATTTTGTCGACGACAGAAACCCGAGCAGTTTCTGACGTGGGATCAAATCCGGGCAAGCCGGGATCAATTACGATGAGATCAAATTGGATGTTTTGAAGCTCTCTGGTCGCAATCTCCAAGGTTTCGGCACCTACAACGATGCAGTCATGGAAGCTTGCTTGCACTTCGTTCATTAATGCCAGACGCATAAGCGTCTGGTCTTCAACCACCAGGGCACGAAACATTAGAAGCCAATCCTTCTACGCAGGCACCCCCGCCCGGTCTTAGAATCGTCGCTTCAAAATAGGGATGATGCCATCCCTATTTTTCCTTACCTCCCGAGGTATCAGTATGTGACCAATGTACGCCAGGAGGAGGACGATGGCTATTCAACTGGTCTGCAGCAACGGACAAATGGAACCGGCTGAAGGTGTCGCGAATCTTATTGCGGCACATCGTCAGAGCCTGGCCATGCTCGAATATCTCGGCAGGCGATTGATGGAAGCTGAAGGGGCGGACGCGGCCTTGCTGGGTCAGAGGATGGACGCGGTTATGGCGCAAGAGGCCGCGGCACGAAGGAGAGCCGCCATCGCTCCAGTAGCCACTGTCGCGGATATGAAAATGAAGGCAGCTTATTTCCAACGGTTGATGGGTCATGGCTGGTGCGAAATTGACGTTGAGGATTTGCAGGCGGTGCTCGGTTCTTTCACGAAACTGCAATCCTAAGAGAAGAGTGCCGAAAGCCATGCTGTGATGGCGTGCCAGGCGGCATAAACTCCCGCGGGGACCAAGATAATAGCGATGAATGCGACGGCATCGCCAATTGAGCGGTCGGTGCGTCCTTGCACCGGATATCCATGGTAATGGTTGTGGGCGTCGTCATCGCGGCTCATCATTATCTCTCCGATATGCGTTTCAGCAGCATTTGTACTGGGTGCTGAAACGTTGTGTTCCACAATCCTCTGCGCTTCGACTTCGCATCCAATTCGGCAACTAGGTAATTGCCGTTGACTGCCTTGCCTTTTACCGTCGTCGCCGCAAAAGCATATCCCGTCGAGATGAGGGCCGTTCCGACGTCGATTGTTTCGCCGTTCAACTGCGCTCCGCATATGACAAAAGCCGCCTCGTCGAGCGCGTAGCCGATTGGCTGGCAGGTGATTGCCGTGCCGTCAAACAGCGCGGCCAAGTGCGCCAGCGATGCGTTGCCGCAATCAATTTTCCTGCCGCCGGCCTCCTCTGCGATTGTCCCTCGTAAACACGATTGGACCCCATAGAGATGGAACAGGCGGTCTCCATCGCGCCATGTGTCGCCGGTTAGCAGTTGAGCCGACTTCGATACTTGGAACGGAGTCGGTTCGGTGGAAGCATTGCTCTCCTGTGCGTGAGCCGATGCGGATAGTGCAACGGCAATGGCTGCGAGGCTGAACCTTCTCATTTTTGGAACTGCTCGCCCAGTTCGCCCGAATGTTCCAGATCGGGGCGCAGAGATTTGCCATCCTTGTTACCAATCGCCGCCATGTCGAAAAAGACCATTTCGTCATCATCATAGGCGACCGTGTACGGATCGTTTGCATCGCCTGCACCGACGAGGGAGAAGCACGACACGGCGTCGGGTTCATCCTTCTTGCTTTGCAAAACAAGCGTCTTGCAAAGAACGACAGATGCACGGTGGTTGTAGATCCGCTCTTCGTAATCTTGCGCGGCTTTCGTGCAGTCCCATTCTTCGGCTTTATATGTGATTTTTGGCTTTGGGCACGCTGTGAGGCCGCGCAGCCGATACGTCGCGCCGTTGATAACGCGCTCAGTAGCCGACTTCACCCTCACCGGCATCTTCAAGGCGGTAACGTCACGCCGATAAAGCGCGCCCTTGGCGTCGTAGCGCTCATAGACAAAGACCTTCTCGCCAGGCTTCGAGAACTGAAGCAAGTAGTCCTTCGATGGCTCATCGAAGGCATTCGGGGCGCTCGCGGCGGCTGCGAAACCCACGGTGCTTTGGAGCAGCAAGGCGACGAATATGGCTGTCTGTTTCATCGGATTTCCGTTCTCGTCACGCTTATCGATTGACACTTTACTAGGGCAGAGTGTAGCCATAGTAAAGTGTCAAATTGTGGCAAGCCAATGATTCGACCTCTCCTGACAATATCGCTTTGCGGTGCCATAGCGCCTTTCACGGCGCTGGCTCAGGACATGGCATCAGAGCGCGTTGCGGTCGCCTTTGCAACGCCGGCGAAAGCTGTGGCGGCAACCGGTATAGATCGCTCCGGAGCTTGTGAGGGTGGCAACCGTGCACAGATCGCGAGCCTTGTGCGCTCAATAGCGGCTGAACAAGGATTTGACGCCGATCTGGCCGAAGCAATTGCATGGGCCGAAAGCGATCTTGGTGCCAACCAGGGTCCGTCAAAAGCCGGGGCCTTGGGAATCATGCAGCTGATGCCAGGAACGGCCTCCGATCTCGGCGTGACAAACCCCTGCGATACACGGGCAAATGTCCGGGCTGGTATCCGGTATCTGAAGTCACTGTACGACCAGTTCAAAGATCCGCTGCTGATGCTCGCGGCCTACAACGCCGGGGCCAACAACGTCTACAAGGCGAAGGGCATTCCGGTGAATCCGGAGACGGCAGAATACATCGTGAAAATATTGAACCGCTGGAAGTTCGGCGGTGTCGTCAAAAAATCCACCCTACCCAAATTGGAAACGCTCGCGGCCGCTCCGCCAGCGAGCGAGGACACTTGGAAGGATGGTCATGTCATGGATTTCGGCAACTGAAAGGAGCCAAGGGTGGAATACAGGAAAGCGGGTAAATTCGCCCTGAAGCTGGCCTTGGCCTCGGCGGTCGGAATAGCTCTCGCGCCGGCCACTGCGTATGCCCAGTCGGCGGCGCCAGTCGAAAATGTGATGGAGTGGTTTGTCGGCGTTCTGCAAGGCAACATAGCGCGCTCATTTGCCATCATCGCGGTCTGTTTTTTTGGCTTCGTCGCGATGACGGGCCGGCTGGCGTGGATGACGGCGTTTTCCATCATCATCGGCATCGCTCTGATCTTCGGCGCCGCCCAACTGGTCGATTCTGTTCGCGCGACGGCGGGAGGCAGCTGAGACATGGACGACGAGGAGGTCTATGTCGAGCCGGTCAGCCTGCCACTGACACGCCCGCCGATGAAATGGGGGGTGCGCTATGAGGTTTTTGCACTAAACGGCATCCTGGCGGTGATCGGCTTTATCGCCACGAGCAGCTTCATGCTCGGCCTTGGCGTGTTCGGCGTGGTGCATCTGGTCAGCGCATATCTGTGCCAGCGCGACCCGTACATGTTTCATGTTTTCGAGCGGCACATCTCCAAACGGGGAGCGGTGGCGAACCTTACTTTCTGGGGCGCGAGGAGCTATTCGCCATGAGCCTCGATGCCGACCTGAAATTTGGCCGTGAGCGGCGGCGTGAAAAGCCCGCGGCGATGCACATCCCCTATCTTCGCCATGTCGATGACAATCTGATCGTGACGAAGAGCGGCTTTCTCGTCGGCGTCATCCAGCTCAGTGGCCTGCCGTTCCAGACGATGGACCAAGCCGAGTTGAACGGCCGAATGTTCAACCGCAACACCACGTTCCGCAATCTCTCGACCTCTCGATTTGCGGTCTACACAACGATCATCCGCCGCCACGTGACGCCCGAGATCGAAGGCGACTTTGACAATCCTTTCGTGGCCGAGCTCGACGCCCGCTACATGGATCAGCTTGGGGCGAAAAACCTTTTCGTCAACGAGGCGTATCTGGCGGTCATACGCCGACCGATGGTCGGCCGCGTCGGCTGGGTGGACAAGGCGCTCAACGCGTTCCGCATCAGTACCGCAGGCGAAGAAACCCGCGAAGAGGCGATAGCCGAACTGCACGACGTTCTCGACGGCGTCGCCAAGGATTTTACCGCTTATGGTGCGCGTCTTCTCGGTGTCGTGAAGCGCCGCAATAGCTTCTTTTCCGAGCCTGCGGAATTTTTGGCGAAGATCCTCGCGGGCGGCGTCGACGTGGAAATGCCTTTGCCGCGCATGAGCCTTGGCGATGTGCTGGCGACGCGGCAGCTGTTTTTCGGAAAGTCCGCGCTGGAACTTCGCGGGCCGGACGCTGGCAAGCTCGGCGCCATGGTGTCAATCAAGGAATACCCTCCGTTCACCGCTCCCGGCTCATTGGACGGTCTCTTGCGCCTGCCACATGAGTTCGTCCTGACGCAGAGTTTTGCGATCGAAGACCGTGTCACCGCGATGCGCAGGATCCACACCATCGCCAACCAGGTTGAGGGCTCGGACGAGGCGGGCACGACGGTCGAGGAGTCCGTCCACGATGGCGCCGACAAGCTGGCCGGTGGCGAAGTCGTCTTCGGACAACATCACATGAGCGTCATGGCCTTGGCACCGGTCATGAGTGGGCTCAACCGCGCGCTATCAGACATCACGGCCGAGCTTTCGCGCATGTCGATCGTGCCGGTTCGCGAGACACTGAACACGGAACTCGCCTTCTGGGCGCAATTGCCGGGAAATTTCAGCTACATCGCGCGACGCGCTTTGATCTCGTCCCTTAACTTCGCAGGCCTTTTCTCAGGACATAATTTCCCGTCCGGCCAACGTGAGCGGCTTCATTGGAAACGCCCCATCGCTTTGCTCGAAACGACCAGCCAGACGGCCTACTATTTCAATTTCCACGTTCACGATGTCGGGCACTTCACGGTGTTCGGCCCGACCGGCTCGGGCAAGACCGTGGTGCTGTCGTTCCTGATGGCGCAGGCCATGCGCATCATGCCGCGGCCGCGATGTGTATATTTCGACTATATGCGCGGTGCTGAAATTTTCGTTCGAGCGCTCGGCGGTCGCTACGAGGTGATGGAACCTTCCCAGCCGACAGGGTTCGCGCCATTGCAGCTCGAGGACACGGCAGAAAACCGTTCTTTCCTGGAAGATTTGCTCATCTACATTTTGACGCCGGAAGGTGGCGCGCTGGACGTGGCGGAGATGCGCGTCATCAACGCCGCCGTCGACATGATCTACAAGATTCCGCGCGAACAGCGGACCTTCGACCTGCTGCCGGAAGTGCTGCGGGGCTCGCTCACGCCTGGTATGAATGATCTGGCCGCGCGGATACAACCCTGGCTCGACCCGAAGGACAAGGGCTGGCTTTTCAACAATCCCGTCGATCTGGTGGATTTCTCGAAACCCGTTGTCGGGTTCGACATGACTAAGATCCTGGGCGACCAAAAGCTGCGCTCGGCGGCGTTGCTCTACATCTTCCACCGTCTTGAGGACGTCATCAACGGCTCGCCGATCATGCTTTTCCTCGATGAAGGCTGGAAGCTGTTGGACGACGAGGTTTTGGCCGCCTTCATCAACGAGACGCTGAAGACCATTCGTCGCCGCAACGGCGTCGTCGGCTTTGGCACGCAGACAGCGGAAGACGTCGTCAATTCCTCGATCTCGTCGTCGCTGATCGAGCAAACGAAGACCAACATTTTCTTCCCCAACCCGAAGGCAAGCAAGGAGTCCTACATGGAGCGCTTCTCGCTGACGGCGAAGGAATTCGAGTTCGTGCGCCGAACCGCCAAGGAAACTCGCACCTTCCTCGTCAAGCACGACAGCGACTCGATCGTCGCCAAGCTCGATTTGTCGGCGATGCCCGATCTCATCAAGGTCTTGTCCTCGAACGAAGCCAACAGCAAGGAATGCGCACGGCTCCGGGAGACCTTCGGCGACGAGCCGGAGATGTGGCTGCCATACTTCTGCGGATGGGAGAACGAGCATGACGAAGCGGCTTAGCAGCGCTTGTCTGGCCGTGGTTCTCGCGACGGCGGAAAGCATGAGAGTGGCTGTCGCTCAGATCGCGGTGATCGACGATTCGAGCCTCGACAAGCGGCAAGAGGACAAGCAGCACAGCACGAAGTCGGATGAGGCCAAGAAGGACGAAACCGACAGGAAGAAAAGCATCGTCTGCACCTATTCGAACAAATACCGCTCACAGATGTTTCGCCGGTCGCCGGCCGAAGCGTTGCAGCGCGACGCGGGCAACGTGAAGATGATTCGCTATTATGCGCAAAAGTACGGCGTGCCCGAAGGCCTGGCGCTCTCCGTCGCCTATCAGGAATCGCGCTTCGACACATGCGCCGGGAGCCACACCGGCGTCAAAGGGGTCATGCAACTGACCAAGGGCACCGGCAAGTCCATGGGACTGGACCGCGACGTGAACGAGCAGAATGTCGAAGGTGGTGTCAAATATCTCGGGATGGGCGTGAAGCAATGCGGGGCGACGAATTACAGCTGTCTCGCCTCCTTCTACAACGGATCGAACGCAGGCGAGCAAAACCAATGGGCCGGCGGCGTCGGCCGTTGGAATAGTTACTTCAACGAATATGTATCGAGCGGCAAGGCTCCGGCCGCATCGCCGCCACTATTCTCGATCGTAACGGCCGACGGCGCAGGCGGCGCGGCCCAGGACGCGGCCATGGGCACGATCAGGAAGGCGGCTGGCGGGCTTGATGCAAGCTCATCGCAAATGGGCGCCAACGACGCGGCGATCGACGCGCTGACGGGCACCGTTGGCCAGGTGACCGAATACAAGGACGCTTGGGAGCTGAACTCGTCGGCTCGTGGGATCAACGCCGGCGTCACCAATCAGTATCTCGCCCAGGCGGGCGACTTCACGGCGTTGCTGGCTCAACTTCTCTCGGTGCAGAACGTTCAGGCATCGCAATCGGCCAAGTTGGTGCAACAACCGAAGAGCGGTTCTCCAAACCCGTTCTCTTGTGATCCCGCGGAACTGGAACGGCTTAAGATTGATCGCGGCCAGTGGCTACCATGCGCACTTGAGAACGCGAGGGCAAGCTCGGCGGACAGCCGCTCGATGATCATTACCACCGACCCTATTGGCGCTGCCGGCGTCATCGATTCTCTACAGCAATAGGAGGCTCACATGAAGAAATGCGCGATTGCGGCCAGTCTGGCGCTTTGGGCAAGCACGGCCCATGCACAGATTGCCGTCATTGATGGCGCCAATCTCGATGTAGCCCGCAAGAATGCGGAGAACACCAACTCCATCATGGACTCGAACAAGGATATTCTGAAAAAGAGCGAAGAGATCCTGCAGGCTCTCAGCGGCAGTCGTGACGGTTCGCTCGGCATTGGGCAAATGGGCCTCGGCGGCAACATGTCGATCGCCCAGGCGCCGTCGTTCGGATCGATCCTGAACGGCGGGGCTCTTTCGTTTGGTGGCCTGTCGCCCGAAATCCAGAAAATCGCCGGCGCCCTCATCAACGGGCTGCAGCTGGTGAAGCAGCTCCAGCAGATTGCCGGCAAGGAGACCAGCGCCGTCAACACGGCCTATGGCGGCAGCGTCAATGTGGCCTCGCTGCTAAGCGCATTGACCTCGCAGGCTTCCCAGGGCGTTACCCAGCGCCAACAGTCTCTGCAGTCAGCGAGCGGCCAGATCGGGCAGTCGCAGGACGTCAAGGGTTCGGTGGACCAGAACACACGAATGCAGCTGGAAAACGCGCGCGCGGTCAACGAATTGATCGGCGTCCAGAACGGTGCGGTCGCGGCCCTGAATGAGAAGCTGAAGGGAGATCTTCTTCGCCAGAGCCAGGTGCAGAAGATGATGACGCCGCGCAACGTCAATCCGTTCGCGGACTTTGGCAAGAGCGGAGGCTAGCACTTGTCGAGGCGGCTGTTGCGCACATGCCTTGTGATTGGGGTCGGAGCCGTGCTTTTCGGTTGCGCAAAACGTGAACTCAAAGCGCCGTGCGGGCCTTTGGCGTATGCGGACGTCGACGAATGCGGCGCGCTGAAGCCGGTTAATTCAACGCCATTCGCCAGCATCATTGACGAGGATCCATGAACGGTCTCGCCGAAAGCATTCTCGGTGGCATTGACAACATCGGTGAGGACTTCGTTCGCACCGTCTATATGCAGTTGGGCAATGCGATGGGCAACGTCTTCACCCTGATGTTGACCCTCTATGTCGTGTGGTGGGGCTACTCGATCTTGAGCGGGCGAGAGTCGATTTCGCCAATCGAAGCGGCCTATCGCCTCGGCCGCGCCGTCATCATCTATCTGCTGCTAACGGGATGGGGCACATTTTCCGCGACGATCTATCAGCTCGCGCAAAGCATTCCAGACGAGGTCGGCAAGGTGATCGTCGGCGCCGTGTCGCGGGCCACCGGCAACCAGCTCAGCGACCAGGCGGCAATTCCAGCGCTTATCGACAATCTCTACCAGGGGGCGCAGGACGTCGCCAATCAGGTCTACAGCGGATCCTTCTATGACATTTTTGGTGCGCTCTTGTCGCTGCTCGTTCTGCTGTCTGCCATCATCTTCGCAGCGCTTGCCATTGCCGCGATCATCGCCGCCAAAGTGATGTTGTTCATCACGCTCGCCTTGGCGCCGATATGGATCGTTCTTTGGCTTTACCGATGGTCCTCGCGCATGAGCGAAGGCTTCCTTTCGCTCACCACCTTTCTGATGATCCAGCAAGTCCTGATTTACGGCTTTCTCGGTTTCTACTTCTCGCTGGTCAATGCGGCGCTGAACACCGCCACGTCCGGCGGAGCGACCATGGATAGCAAAATGTCGCTGGTGCTGCCGCTGGTGCTGGTGACGATCATCGGGATCTACGTTCTCATGCAGATACCGTCGATTGCTTCGATCCTGAATGGCGGCGGCTATCTCAGCACCGTGGGAGCCCGGTACTCATATGGGACGTTCGGCAGGAATGCCGTGCGCTATTCCGGCGCGCGCTGGGCCGCCGGCCGTGCCGCTCGCGGCGCCCGGCAGCTCGCGGCAAACAGTTTTCGAGCTTCGCGAGCAGCGAGGGCGGACGACGCAACCCGGTCCGCTATCCAGCAAGGTGCGCGGGATAACTCCAGGCCTCTGGCCTAGAACACCAGAACGATCGCGGTGCTGGATCAGGATGCGGCGGGCAAACGAGGCAATAATAAAGTGGCAATTCCAGTGGAAACGGTTGCTGACAGCAGCAGCGAACTCGTCGACAAGCGCTATTACAGGGCGGGCGCGACCTGGGAAGACGACACGCACAGGTCAATGCGTCGATCGCGTACATTGGCATGGATCGTCAGTGGCGTTTCTGGACTGGTGGCGGTGTTGTCGCTGCTGGCGCTCGTGCTGATCCTGCCGCTCCGGCAGTTCGAACCGTATGTTGTGGAGGTCGACAAATCGACGGGCTACCTCGAGATCATGCGCGCGCTCAAGCCTGGAGATTTGTCCCAGAACGAAGCCGTCACGGCGGCCAATCTGGTACGCTACATCAGGGCCCGCGAAACCTACGATTCGCGTGAACTGAAACAGAATTACGACTTGGCGCAACTCTACTCCACCGACACGGCGTCCAAGGATTTGACATGGCTGTACACGCCTGCGAATCCTCAGTCGCTGGACAAGATCTATGGCCGCAATGCCACGATCTCGGTCGAGATCAAGTCGGTATCCCTGCTCAACCGCAACACAGCATCGGTGCGCTTCGCCACGACGACGCGGCGGGACAATTCTTCGACCGTCGACAATTGGGTCGCGGTGATAAAATTCCGCTACACCTCGACGCCGCTGAAGAACGAATGGCGCTTCGACAACCCGCTGGGATTTCAGGTTACGGATTATCGCCGCGACCAGGAATCGGCGCCGGCCGCAGGGAGCCTGCAATGAAATGGCGCGCGGGCCTCGCACTGTCGGCCGCCCTGCTGCTCGGCACGATCCACGCCGCGGCGGCACGCGACGGCCGGATCCGATATGTCACCTTCAATAACGACGACGTGACGTCGGTGCGCGCCGCTCTTGGCATTTCCACGATGGTCGAGCTCAGTCCGACCGAAGTCATCGAAACCGTGTCGGCTGGCGACACGAAAGGCTGGTCGATCATCCCCAAACGCGGATCGCGGTTTCTGTTCGTCAAGCCGCTGGAGCCCGATGCGTGGACCAACGTCAACGTGGTCACCAACCGGCGCGTCTATTCCCTGCTGCTGCAGGCGACTGACAATAGCCGTGACCGGGCATCCTTCCAGGTCCGGTTCAAATACCCGGACGAGGATATCAACGCGCGCCTGCTCTCACAGGCCAAGGAGAGCGCCGCCGATCCGGATTTGAAGGACCTGAACTATGCCGATCTCAATTACGACTACGCCTACAAGGGCGACGACAGCCTGAAGCCGCGCACCGTATTCGACGACGGCACCAAGGTGTTTCTGGAGTTCAAGGGCGACATTCCGGCGATCTTCGTTGTCGACGACAAGCGGCATGAGTCGCTGGTCAACGTTCGTACGCAGGGCAAATACACAATCATCGACAAGGTCGCGCGGCAATTCACCTTGCGGGCCGATGGCAAGACGCTCTGCCTCTACAACCGGGCGCGACCCAACCCTATCGACCCGGTCGAGCAGATCTACGGTCCAACGAAACTGACAGGCGGTTCCACCCTGTTCGGATCCAGCGGAGGGCGGTGATGACCCAGATCGATTATAACCAACTGGACGGCAGCCCGACAGTCGCGCGCCGTGGTGCGGGCGTGGGTACCAGGATCGCCCTGGTCGGCCTCGGCGTAGTGCTGGTAGGCGCGCTGATATGGCTGAACTGGCCCCGGGAGCCGGTATCGCGCGATCTTCGCAGCGATGGCGAGGAAAACTTCAACCCGCCCGAGTTTCGCCCGCCGGTGTTGAACGAACCCCCGCAACCTGCCGACGGCACGATCGACCAGATCGTGGTGCCGCCACCGGCCGTCGACCAGAACGGCACGCAACAAGCCGATAATGTCGATCAGACCGTACAGGAGGGCGCGGACCTTGATGCGCAGCGGCGCGCGCTGGAGGCGCAAATGGCGGCCGAGGAGGCTCGCCGCAAGGCCGAGGCGGAAGAAGCCCGCCGCAAGGCCGCGGCTGAGGACGAGGCTCGCCGCAAGGCTGAGGCCGCCGAGCATGAAAAAGCGGTGTGGGAACGCCTGCGGTCGAACCAGATGGTGACGAATGATCAAACCGGCTCGACGGATGCCGGTGCCCAGGCGGCACAGGTCGAAATCGCGGCCGACGGTCAGATCATCCCGGTTCCCGGGGCCGACAGTGATCCCAACAAGGCATTCCTGGCGCAGTCTGAGGCAAGTTCTTCCAGCATCGTCAAAGCCAAGGTTTTCCGACGCACCGATGCGTTGATCCCTGAAGGAACGATCATTCGTGGCTATTTGGAAACCGCGATCAACACCGACCTTCCCGGTGCCGTGCGCGCTGTCGTGCGTGAGGATGTCTTCTCGCTCGACGGCAGGCGGATCCTCATTCCGAAGGGCTCGCGCCTGACCGGAGAGTACCGCTCGGGGCTTGCGCGCGGTCAGAAGCGTGTTTTCATCGTCTGGAACAGGGTCATCCGCTCGGACGGCATTTCCGTCGATATCAAGTCGCCTGGGGCGGACGCGCTCGGGCGCGGTGGCATGGGCGGCCGTGTCGATACGCACTGGCTTGAACGATACGGTAACGCCATCATGCTTTCCGTCGTTGGCGGCGTCTCTGAATATCTGTCCTCGCTTGGCGACAGCAGCCAGGATGGACAACAGCGCCAGGTGTCGACGATTGATCCCATGACGGGCGAGACCACGACGGTAACTTATGGTGGCAATGGCTCGCAGCGCGACGTGCGCAGCATCGCGTTTGACAAGTCATCGACCGCCTTGCAACAACTTGCGCAAGAGGCGTTTCGCGACACGCAGAACATTGGCCCGACAGTCTACGTCGACCAGGGCACATCCATTGTCGTGCTGGTACGGCGAGATCTCGATTTCTCGGACTTGTACGCCGACCCCGTTCAGGAAGAACTGGCGCGCCTGAAGGCAGGTGCGCGGCCGAAGACGGCGATCGATCCGACGCCTCTCTACAGCACGCCCAAGGATCAGTTGTATCCCGGCTATGGGAGCCCAGTGAAATGAATGCCGTGCATCCCCTCCCCGATCCTTGGGCGAGAGCCCCGGTCCTGCGCGCTCATCTGGAACCGATATGGTCCTATTTGAACGAAGATGCGGTTTCCGAGATTGCGATCAACAGGCCGGGTGAATTGTTCATCGAACGCCTCGGCGCGAAGGAAATGGAGCACGTCGTCAAGCGCGAGGTCACACCTAGCTGGATTCGTAACATCTCGACCGGCGTCGCCTCGGCGACAAACCAGGTCATCAACGAAGAAAAGCCGGTCCTGTCGGCTGCTCTGCCTTCGGGTGAGCGCATCCAATGCATCTTGCCGCCCGCGGCTCCCGAAGGCGGGGCGATTTCGATTCGCAAGCAGGTCATCATGGATATGAGCCTTGCTGCCTACAACGATCTCGGCGCCTTTGAGCACACGGCGATGGGCGCCGGCTTGGCGCTTTCAACGGAAGAAAAGCGACTTGTCGAAATGCTGCACGACACGTCGCCGATGGACTTCCTGCAATATGCGGTGCGCAACCGGGTCTCGATCGTCGTTTCAGGCGGTACGTCGACCGGCAAGACGACGTTCTTGAATGCGCTCTTGAAGGAGATCCCGGCCCATGAACGGATCATCACAATCGAAGACACCCGCGAACTGAGGCTGCCGGCCCCCAACAACGTCACCCTGATAGCCTCGAAGGGCGACCAGGGGCTTGCCAAGGTCTCCGCGCAACAGCTGCTCGAGGCCTCGCTTCGCATGCGGCCCGACCGTCTGCTATTGGGCGAGTTGCGCGGCGCTGAAACCTTCGCGTTCCTCCAGGCGATCAACACCGGCCACCCGGGTTCACTCACGACCGTTCATGCCAATTCCGCGCGGTCCGCCTACGAGCGGCTGGCGCTGATGGTCATGCAGGGCAGTACGGGCCTCTCACGAAGCGAAATTCTCGACTATCTGCGCGAGGTCATTCCGGTGGTCGTTCAGATGGTCCGCACCGAAGGCGGACGGCGCGGCATCAGCGAGATCAAGTTCACCAAGGCGGAGACGATCTAGCGGGGGGCCCATCCATGCAGAAAATCGCAACAGCAATTTTCATGGCGCTCATGGCCATGGCCTTGGGCGCCCTGCTCTTCACGGTCGCCTATGCCGCGACAGATTGGTATCGGACCGGCTCACACTTCGTGTTCGACCAGCTGAACGCCAATCCGTTGCCGGTCGTTCGTCAGGCCTGGGCGGACACGATGGCGAGGAATTTTGGCCGGGTGCAATACGCCGTTGCAGCCGGAGCATTAGGGTTTCTTGCGCCCCTGGTCAGCCTATTTCTCATGCGCCCGAGAAAGCGCAATGACTCTCGCTTCATGACGATGAGCGACGTATCGAAAACCGGCCTGACGAAGGTGGGCGGCGTCTTCATCGGCCGAGCCGGCGGCAGGCTTGCCGAAATTCTGTCGCCCGGCCGCGATCGGCGCTCCGGCAAGATCCGCTTGAGGCAGCGCAAGCTGGTCGGCGGCAAGAAATTATGGATTGATGGCGATGATATCGGCGGCTTCGTCATAGGCCCGCCGCGCTCCGGTAAAGGCACGTCTCTCATCATACCGAACGCCCTCACCTGGCCGCATTCGCTCGTCGTTCTCGACCTGCGGGGCGAGACCTATGCGGCGACCGCCGGCTACCGCTCGACCATTAGCCGCGTGGTGCGTTTCGCGCCGGCTGATCCGGACGGCAATACCGCATGCTACAATCCCATGGACTTCATCTCGCTGGATTCGGCACAGCGCGACATCGACCTTCGCAACATCGCTGCGGCATTGTTTCCACGGCCTCCGTCCAACGCAGACCCGTACTGGGTCAACGATGCCCGCCTCCTTTTTACCGGCATCGCGTCCTACGTCATGGAATCGCCTGCGATCCCGAACGAGAAAAAGACCTTCGCCACAATCCTCGAGATCATGAACGGCGCCGACCAGCCGCTCCTGGAATTTCTCGGCTCGCTGCGCGAGGAACGCCGCCGCGAGTGTTCGCATTTTACGCTGCAAACCCTGTTGCCCTATTTCGAGATGTCTGAGCGGCAGTTTTCCGGAATCTACGCCGGCGTTCGCACCGGCATGGCCCCGTTTCTCAACGAGCGCCTGATGCGGGCTACGTCGCGCAGCACGTTCGATATTCGCAGGCTCAAGCGCGAGCGGATCTCGCTTTATCTCGACGTGCGGCGCGAGCAGATCACCTCGCTTGGACCGCTGTTCAACGTGCTGATTACGCAGATGATGAACTTCATGTCGGAAACCATGCCGCGTTCGGACGAACATCCGGTGCTTGTGCTGCTCGACGAGTTCCAGAACCTCGGCAAGCTCGAGAACGTGACAGAAATGGCGAGCGTGCTCGGCGGCAACGGCGTTTCGATGTGGTTTTTCGTGCAGTCGCTGAAGGCCGTAGACGAGATCTATCGCCAGGAAGGGCGCAAGACGCTCATCAACGCTGCTCGCGTGCAGATCTTTTTCGGTGCGCAGGACGCGGATGACCTGCGCTACGTTTCCGAGCAGCTCGGCGAAACGTCGGATGTGCAAAAGGACGTGACTCGCACCAAGGCAACGTTGTTCGACACTTATTACACGCGCTCGGAACACCGAAAGGAGGTGCGGCGGCCCCTCATGCGGCCGGATGAAATCCGTACGCTCGACAAGAACAAGGTCATCATATTGCCGCGCGGCGAACTGCCGATCCTTGGCACGCGCAATTTCTATTTCGCCGACGTCCAACTCGCCAAACGCGCGTTCATGCCCGTCCCCGCCTCTACCGACGTTTCGCGAACGAAAAGCCCTGCGTTGGGCTCCGCTGCGGCGGTTCCATCTCCTGCGATCCCGACGATTGTCCCGACCGCACCCGCGTACCGCTCAGGCCTCTTGCAAACGCGCCTGCGGCGCGGCGCGACATTTGCCGCAAAAGCGGGCCGTATAACTCCACCGCTGGGCCGGCGCGCAATCGTAAAAGAACGGCTGAAAGCAACAGACGCTACAGCCGTACCGGCTCATGCCACCATAGATTTTTCTGCTTTGGCGGCCAAAGCGGTGACGACACGCATAGCGCCCGAAAAAGAAGCGGCTGTTGCGGCGATCCTAAACAAGGTGCGGTCTCTTCGCGCCAACGCGTCCGACACCGAGGCTTTCGATCGAAATCTGATCATCGTCGAAGATGCTTTGCCTGATCTAGTTGATTAGCCAAGCAATACGGCGAGCCTCCCGCCCAACTATAATAGGCCGCATTCATGATGCCCCAGGCACCAGGTAAAGCGGTATCAGAGATATCGTCCGCCCCTGGACTTGCCCTCGCTCCCGCTACTCGTCGCTAGGCGGTTTCAGGAGATTCTTTCAGGTTCGCCAAAGCAGGAGCCGCAGCCCAGCAAAACCAAAGGCGATGGCTAAAACAGCTTCGATGCTTCGCCGCGCGCTCCGATATATCCTGACCATGGGTTGCGTGGAAAACACGACGGCATATCCACAAAAAATCGTCACGCTCAGCACCACACATCCTGCGAGAATGACGATTACGTCCATCGTCGAGGCATCCGGACCGAGCCCAAGTGTGACCAACGCTATCCAGGCCAAAATCGACTTGGGATTGCTAAGATGCATCAGCAAACCACGCATATAAAGTGCCAAGCCAGACACGGGCCGGTTGGCAATAGCGGTAGCCTTGTCGGGCTTGCCGGGTGTCAAAGCTCCCCTCGCCGCCTTGAACGCAAGCAAGAGCAGATAACAGCCCCCTAGAATTTTCAGAACGACGAGAGCCTGGGCATAGGTGGCTAGGAGAGCGGAAACACCGGTGGCGGCCATGACGCCCCAGAAAACCGACCCGGTGACAACGCCGGCGGACAGAGCGAGGGCAGCCTGGCGGCCTTGATGCATCGCGGTTCCCATGATCCGCATGGTGCTCGGGCCTGGGCTGCCGGCCGCGATAATATAGCCGGTATAGACGAGTAAGAAATGGCTGAGGTTATGGTCCATCACAGATCCTTCGGCAGACGAGGGCCCACTGGCTGCGCTTCATACGTTGAAAGTTGCGTTCAGGGCCTGCTTCAGGTCGTCAATGATGTCCTGAGGGTGCTCGAGCCCCACGGACATTCGCAGCAATCCGCCTGGCGCCTTAGACTTCGAACCCTCGACGGATGCGCGATGCTCGATCAGGGAGTGCGTCCCGCCGAGGCTTGTCGCCCGCACGACAAGCTTGAGGCGGCCGGCCACCGCCATCGCGGCATCAGTTCCACCTTCGACGATAAAGGAAAGCATCGCTCCGTAACCGCTCATTTGCCGCGTAGCCAGTTCGTGTCCCGGATCATCTTGCAGGCCCGGAAAAAGCACTTTCTCGACGCGTGGATGAGACGCCAAAGCCCCGGCAACCTTCTGGGCGCCTTCACAATGAGCGCGCATGCGAACCGGCAATGTCTGCAGCCCCCGCAATGCCAGCCAACAGTCGAAGGGTGCCGCGACGCTGCCCTTGTGTTTCTGGACCATCCGTAGCGGCCGTCCGAGTGGCGACGGTTGCGGGACAACAACGACGCCCGCCATCAGATCCGAGTGGCCGCCAATGTACTTTGTTGCCGAGTGCATGACCGCGTCCGCCCCAAGTTCAAGCGGCCGCTGAAGCACAGGCGTGGCCCACGTGTTGTCCACCACCGCCAAGGCACCGGCGTCATGGGCGATTTTGCAGATGGCCGAAATGTCGACTACGCGGATCATCGGGTTCGACGGCGTCTCGACCCACATGAGGCCAGTCCGCTCTGAGGTGACCGCGGCCCGCACCGCGTCCAGATCGCGCATGTCGACTGCGTGGAAGTCGAAGCGAGAGCCGATATCGGTTTCGTGGATCAGCGAGCGGATGCCAAAATACATATCGTCGGGAAGAACGATCCGTCCTGTCGAGGGGTGGCTCTCAAACACCGCAGTGATTGCGGCCATGCCAGACCCAAAGGCTATCCCTTCGTGTCCGCCTTCGAGCGCGGCCATCGCCGACTCGAATGCATTGCGCGTCGGGTTTGCATCGCGAGTGTACTCGAACCCAAACGGAAACGAGCCGTCGGCACCGCGCTCGAACGTCGTGCTGGTATGAAGCGGTAATGAAACCGCGCCCGTGGATGGATCGACAGCTCGACCGCTGTTGATTGCCTTCGTTTCAAAGCGCACTGGCTAGTTCCTCGGTTCAGACGCAGTTGCAATTTTGCGCGGGTCATTATATTGACCGTATGCGAAGCGAGAGCCGAAGTCAATATAATGACCGACACCCCGACACCTCTGGAGACCGAGCAGGCGCTCGGCCATGCGATTGCGATCCGGATTCAGGATCTGAGGCGCGACCAAAACCTCACGCTCGATCGATTGGCCAAACTGACCGGCCTGTCGAAAGGGACGGTTGTCGCGCTTGAGCAGGGTAAGGCAAACCCGAGCATCGGCATCCTTTGCCGTCTGGCGGCGGCGTTTTCGCTATCTGTCGCTGATTTGCTGAACGAGGCGCCCTCCACGGCCCCCGACCTGCCGATCGAACGGAGCGTGTCCAGGACGCTTTGGAAAAGCGCCAAAGGCAGCCGGGCACAGCTTCACGCATCGACCTCCGGACGCACGATGTTCGAACTCTGGAGCTGGGTCCTCATGCCGGGTGATGTGTTTGCCGCCGATGCACACAGTCCCGATACGCGCGAACTGCTCTCGGTTACCCAAGGCGCTCTTAAGGTCACGGTGGGCAGCCACGAGATCATTCTAAATGCAGGCGAGAATGCGCGCCTCGTTACGGATCGACCCCACTCTTATGCCGCGGCATCCGACGCGCCCGCCCACTTCTCGATGGCAGTTCTCGAGCGCGGCGGACATAGGGTTCCGGCACCCTCTTCGCAGGCAACGACGTCGCCCCTGGCTGTTTCGCCAAGACCTCGCTGACCACTGACAATTGCGTTTCACCAGGAGATTCCCCGTTGTACGTTCCTCCGCATTTCGCCGTGCCCGATCAGAATGCCCTCTTCGATCTTATCGAAAAACATCCGTTTGGTATCCTGATCACCCACAGCAACGGCTCCCTCGACGCGAACCATATCCCCTTCGAGCTCGACCGCTCAAAGGGCGACAAGGGTGTCCTCAATTGCCATGTCGCCCGTAAAAACCCGGTCTGGACGGAGGTTGCCAATGGCGATGAGGTCCTCGTCGTCTTCCGTGCGGCCGACGCCTACATCTCGCCGAACTGGTATCCAAGCAAACACGAATCCCATAAGCAGGTGCCGACCTGGAACTATCTCGTTGCCCACGCCCATGGTCGCATCACTGTCCGCGACGATGAGCGCTATGTGCGCCGCAACGTCGCGAAGCTCACTCACATGCACGAGGCCAACCAGCCGGCCCCGTGGAAGATGGGCGACGCGCCGAAGGATTTCATTGACACGATGACCAAAGCGATCGTCGCCCTGGAGATTGAGATCACCAGCTTGGTCGGAAAATTCAAGCTCAGCCAGAACAAAGAGCTGCGCGACATCCAGAACGCCGGCGAGACGCTGACTGCTCAAGGCGCTGTTGAAGTGGGACAGGCAATGCTCGCGGCCGCGGCGGCCAAATCCCAATAGCAACTATATTGTCCCGACAAAGCATAGGTGCTGGATTTCCCAACGGTGACCTTGAGAGACAAATGGAGAGACAAATGTTTCGGCTCGCCGGAAACGGGACCAGCATCTGACCACCCGCGATACGGCAGGTGGCAGATTACAATATGATGCCCGGCAATGACATGCGTGGCCCCTGATCCTGAACCTCCGAGGCACGAACGAGCCTCGGCGACATTTTGGTCCCCTGCACTCTGCCGCGTTCAAGAGGGTCGGTAAGCGATCTTTGCTCAGCGCTCGTAATCGTTATCATTCGAGCGCTGGGTCTTGCGGTCCTGCTCTTCAGCCTGATGAGCCTTCTGCTTTTTGGCATCCTTCTGCTTGGCTTTCATCTCCTGCTCGGTGCCGGTGCGCGGCTGCTCCGGCTGGCGGGCATCGTCCCGAGTTGGAAGGTCTCGCCCTCGCGCCTCGCGCTCGGGGATCGGCTCGCCACTACCACCAGCGCGACGCTGCTGCTGCCGCTCGAACTGCAGCCGCGCGAGACGGTCGTGCATCTTGTCGTTGACCTCTTCACGATACTGTTCGAACTGTCCTTGATGCGCCGGCGGCAGCGTCTCGCGCATGTTGTCCAGAGCCTGATTGACGCGGGCCATCTGACGCCGCATTTCCAAGGGGGGTTGCGCCATGTTCAAATCTCCTATCAGTGCATTCAATTCTCTCATACCGGGATGGGACAGGAAAGACTTCTGCCCAGATTGATCAGCTCCGCGATCCGCGGCAGGACCTGGCTGCCCCTCCCCTGTGCGGTCACGACGGAACTGCAGCAAATTGTTACCGATCGACTCCGCCGCCGAGAGAGCCTGACCGACTATGCCGGCAGTCCGCATCGTCGTCACAGTCTTCTGCCATGCGGCAGCGATTGAATCGCCGTTCACGACAAGCGATTGCCCATCCAAGCGGCGTTGCCGCTTTGCCTCCACTCGCTCGATCGTCCTGGCGCTGACCTGGTAGCGCGGATCGCTCTGGGCGCGGCTATATGCTCCGGCATGCTCCTTCGTGAATGGCCGCGTCATCGCATGATCCATGCGTCGCGTCGCCACCATCGCGATGCCGTTCTCGCGTGCTTTTTCCGCAAAGGTCTCGCGCCAGGCTGCGAGATCCGGCTTGTAGAATTTCAGGCGTTCGCCGTCGGCTGACCGTGCCTGCACCATCGCGTGGATATGGACGTGCTTGGTGTCTTTGTGATGCGCCAGGACGAACTTGTATCCTGGCGCGCGCTCCTCCATCACGGCGCGCGCCGCGGCCATGACGGCGTTGGCATCGGTTCCGGCCCTTGCCGAAAAAAGCAGGTGATAGGCATTGCGGCGTTCACGCCCCGAAAACTGCGGGCGCCATTGTTCGTAGACCGAAGCCGCCGCCTTGGTGGCATTCTTCGCCCCGGGCACAGGCTCGCCATTTGCGTGGCGGACGTGGCTGTGGGTGCGGATGAATTTTTGCAAAAAGTATTTCGCTTTGGGTTCACGGCTCACCGCCGCCATTACCTCTGCCTTGGCGACCACCCCCGCCGCGCCCGTAGCCTCAGACAAACGCGCCTCGATCTTGTCGAGCGCCTTGCTGCGCGAATTTTCCCGACCGCCGGCAAGCACCTTGGCAAGCGGTCCGGCCCGCTCATCGGTATGCGCGTAAACCTCCACCGTCTGTCCGTCCTGTGCATAGATGAACGGTTTTGCGCCGAAGGCCTCGTTCAACGCCTCGCTCAAGGCGGCACCGGTGACCTCGCCAGCGAGCTCGAAACGAACCTCGATAAAATTGGTGTTTTCCAGGGGCGGTTCGAACGTCTCGCAAAACGTTTCCAGGAACGCCTTTCGCGCGCCGCCTGTCGCAAGGACCTGCCCATCCTCGTCGAAGATATCGATGTCGTGTTTCTCGCCTTTTTCGTCCTCGCGCTTTCCGATGTAATTGAGCAGCCGGGCGGCGGCTTCCTTGGTTGATGGCGGATTCGGCATGACCTTGAACACAGCAGGCTGCGCGCCCGCCGCATAGCCTGCCCGTGCCGCGACGGCGCGCGCCTGATAGGCCACCCGCGCCGCTCGTCCAGTACCGCTCGGGCGACCCGCGCCGCGGCCGCCGCCGCCCCGCCGCTTCCAGTCTTCCTCCTCCTCTTCCGGCCGGAAACCGGCGAGTGTGGCGCCATAGACCGTGATCGGCGCGCTAGCGGCCTTGGGGGAGGTCGCAGCGGCAGTGGACTTCCAAGCCCCGCTGGACATGGAGCTCCCCGCCGCTCCTGTCCCTCCCGGCGAAGAACGAGCGGCGTTTCTGCCGCCCCCTAGCGTCGAGCCGGCTTGTCCGTGCCCGAGGCGCCCGCCGCCACCCGTCCGCCCATAGCTCTCCACCGGCTGGAATTCGCCCGCTTCGCGTCCGGCGCTCGTCGCGGACTTGTCGTCGTCCAGCTCCTCACGCTGCACGCCGGCCTCGCCCCGCAGATAGCGTTCGATTTCGGCCGCGTAGCCAGCAAGACGGCCGCTCATGGCCCGGCCTCCCTCGCCTTACGAGACCCGCAAGTCATCGTTTTCAATTCCTCGCGAAACTGCCGCACCAGGTCGCCCACGGCGATCAGCGCCTGCTCAAGATCCTCATCCTGGGCAACTCGGCCGTCGTTTATGGCGCGCACGGCCTGATTGAAATTGACGCCGAGACGCCGCAGCTGATCGGTCATGTCCACGATCGCCGGCCGCAAGGCCTCTGATGCGACAGGCAGGTGCCCGGCTTCAGCCCACACCAGACGCCGGACGACCTCGCTGACGGTTGCGCACTCCCGCTCCGCAATGGCTTTTAGGCTGGCCAGTTCGTCAGCCGAAAACCGGATGTGCGTCACCTCGCCATAGCGTCGTGACGCGCTCTTCACCGCTGGTTTCTGGGCGTCTGCATCCATCTCTCAAGCCCGCTTGCGGGCGCTAAGGCCCGACAGGGCCGCGCCGCCTATTTGTGTGTATCACAAAATAGGCTATCCTGCCAACAAGGAAGGGAGAAGGAAAAAGCCGACGATGCTTTCCCTCCCACCCAGTTGTCATTGGCAGGTCTGGTCACAATGTTCTCACCGTCATTTGATGCGATGTGTCTATGATGCGTTGACAACTTGTTTCCATGTTAACATGGAAACATCAGCCCTCTGATACGCAAGCCGGAATGCGCAGTCGATGGGCCACCGGACCTGATAGCAGCTGCGCAAAAACTGCACCTTTAGCGAGCCCTTATCGATGCGCGCCTGGGTTGCCAAACCGGTTCTCCCCGTCGACAATGGCTCCCCAACAAGGAAGGGGGAAGGAAAAAGCCGACGATGCTTTCCCTCCCACCCAGTTGTCATTGGCAGGTCCGGTCACAATGTTCTCACCGTCATTTGATGCGATGTGTCTATGATGCGTTGACAACTTGTTTCCAAGTTAACATGGAAACATCACGTAGTCGGAAAAGCGTAGTCGGAAAGCGCAGTCGATGGGCCACCGGACCCCTTCTTTCCTGAAGACAGCTGCTGCGCAAAAACTGCACTTTAGCGAGCCCTTATCGATGCGCGCCTGGGTTGCCAAACCGGTCTTCCCCGTCGACAATGTCACATGTTGCGACCGTGATTTCGTTTCATGTGTCCATGATGACTTGTTTCCATGTTGACATGGAAACAAGGAGACAACGCCGGAAGGAGGCCCCCATGATCATCTCCGCTGCGATCCCAAAGGGCGGCACTGGAAAATCGACGATGCTGCGCACCCTCGCATCCGTCGCGCTGCATCGGGGCTATTCGGTCACTCTAATCGACGGCGACCGGCGGCAGAACATGAACCGCTGGTTCCAGATGCTGGGCGAAGCTGGCAATCGTCCTGACAGGCTCACGATGGTGAGCGCGATGACGCCGCAGGAAATCCTTCGCGCGGCAGCCACTCACAACGGAGAACGCTCCGTCGTCTTGATCGATACGGAAGGCACCACAAACGATAACCTCATGGCCGGGCTCTTCGCCGCCGACATTGTCGTCGTGCCAGTCTATTTTGCGCTGGACGATGTGACCGCCGCCATCCAGATCACCGACCACTACATCCCGCTGGCGGTCGAGAGCCGGGGTAGACCGCTGCCTGCGATATTCGTGCTGACCAAGCAGACCATCATCGATGGCAGGGCGCGAGCCCTGACCGAACTGCGCGCAATCATCCAGGCCAACGGCACGCGTATTGCAGAACACGTCCTGCACAATCGCGTTGCCTACCGCGACCTTCAGACCGGGCAGACCCTTTACAGCTCCGAGGTGCCTGACGCGAAGGCGGTTGCCGAGAGCGAAGGGCTCTTCGACGATCTTCTGCAAACCTTCATCGAAGCCACGAGGAACGCGGCATGAGTGAAAGAACCGCACCGAAACCCGGTGACGACAAGAAGGCCCGCATGATGAAGGCGATCTCCACGCAGCCGCCAGCGCTGCCGAGCCTGTTCATTTCATCAGCGAAAATCGAGGGGCAGAAGCTGGAGCCAAATGCCGGATCGGCCACGTCGAAGACGCCCGAGCCGGCATCGAGTGCAACGCCTGACTTTCGCAAGCTGCTGCGGCAGGGTCAGAAAAAGGACCCTATCGCCGGAAAGAAGATACGCGAGGAGGAGATGATCCGCTGCGGTTACTACCTGACGGCTGCGGAGCAGCGGCAGTTCAAGTTGCTGGCGATCAGCAACGGGCACAGCATGACCGAACTGCTGCGAAAGGCCGTGCAGGATTATATCCGCATACATAAGCACAAACTGCCGAACGAATAATCGGCGGTTTTGGAGTCGCTCTCGCATGCCGTGACGGGTGATGTTCGTGGCTTCTTTGCAACGTGCAAAAAAAAAGGGCCCGCGACGGAACACTCCGTCGCGGGCCCTGAGATGTGTAGCCTACTTGGGTTGGTTGAGGTGTTTCAGCACCTGGCCGAGGATTGTGTCTCGCACCGGACGCCCGCTGGCTGCCGCTTTGTCGTCGACCAGCTTTGCGGCCAGTTTGGGCGACAGCGGGATGAAGTCGTAGCCGTGTGAGATGGCTGCGCGGTGAAGATCCTCAAGCGTTTCGAACGCGCGATCGTGGGTGCCGAGCCAAAGACCGGGCTCGTCGGTTTCTTCGTGCGGGAACGCTTGCAGAAAGTAGGTCCGAAGTGGTGGATCGTAGCCGATGACAGCGTCTGGGTCCGAGCGGCCCTGTCCGGTGATGGTGCCAGTGACAGTGATGGTGTAGCGGCTCATTGCAACCTCCTTTTGCCGGTGGGGAGCCGGCCCCTTGCGGGGCCGGCCACCGATGCCTCACTGGGGGTTGTTCCAGAGGATGACCTTCTTGTTTTCCTCGCCACCCGGGGCGGGAGCGAGATTGCCGAAGATCACGCCGATCTCGGGGGCTTCCAGCTTGACCGAGAGGTACTCCTCGCCCGAGCGCTGGGAGATGCGATGCCAGCCGGCTCCGATCTCGAAGCCCGTGCGCTTGTTGACGATCCGGTAGTCGGGGGCGTCCTCGCGCGACTTGTTGGTGTTCGGGATCAGGGTGATCGGGGCGTTGACCCGGAGCGTGGCGAAGACGCCTTCCATCGAGCCGTCGGCCTTGGTGGTGAGGTTTGCGATCGTGGTGGCCATGGTAGTTCTCCTTCGGTTGCATCGGGACCATTCCCGATGGCGCCAAAGGAGAGGGCCGTCCTGCTGCGGTCATCTCGGCGAAAATTCTGGAAAATTCTATTTGCCGAAAAATTGCGGGCAGGCGAAGTTCCTGCCCGCAGACAAAAACAGAAATCGAATTTTCCTGAATATTCGCCGCGTGTACCCCCAACGGGGGTTGACCGCACAAAGCAGGCGGTCGTCTACAAAGGCGACATGAAACGGGAATGGCCCCGGATGCGACCGAAGGAGAAGAACTCAGGCCACCATCGCTAGATCGCCGACGCAACGCTGGCGGATCGCAGGAACATGCTGCAGCCTCTCGGGTCATATCGTCGGCATTGCCAACACATCGAACAGCAGCCCGGCGCGTGACCGCCTTGCGTTTCGGTATGGCGGCATAGCGGTTTCGAGATCGGGGCCGGCTGGCAGCGGCCTTCACGCCCCTCGGGGGACGATACCGCGCAGTCAGGTTGGATGACCCGGCAAGCCAGGATGTTGTTCGGCACGCTTGCACCCGCTTCAGAGGCGAGAAAAGATGATCATCCGCACAAGCCCTGCGGCTCTGCGCGTGGACCGGTTTCGAAAGGGGCCGGCTCCGTCCGCACATACAAGTGGACTAGGCGGCGAGGAGCCGGATCAACATATCTGATTGAACCCGCCGGGCTGTCGGCGGGACCGCATCCATCATCCTGGCAACGTTAGACGCTCCTCCGGCATCATGCGGGCTTCGGCTTGGCGGCGAATGTCCGAACCGGCATGGCGGAGCATGGCGCACCAGTCCTCCACATTGTACGTCGTCGCCATCCGGCCCCTGGCCAGATCGTAAATGACGCACGGCTTGTTCGCCATGGCGAGCCGAAGCACGTTGACGGCCGTGCCGGGTGATGCGCCGTCCCAGACCATCATGCCAAAGTCGGCGCGCCGCGCCATCTCCCGGTCCTTGGCGGCGTCGTACCAAGATCCATGAGTGCCTCCAGGTGACGGGACATGGTAGGCGGCCCAGTCGCCCAGATTGTTGTGGGGCTCCTTGCCGGCATGGAAGACCCCGACATGCTCGTACTTATAGCCCGCGAGCAGGCCCTGCGCCTCGGCATCGGCTCCCGACGCGTCGCCAACCAGCACGCCGTGCTCGGCAGCAACGATTGCGCCGATGCGAGCGATGGCAGGTTCCGGCAGCTCGAATATCTCACGTGATCCACCTATGAATATCATCGACATCGTGACTTTCCCTTCTCTCCCGCGTCCCCCGCCCCGCGCCGGCCACCCTCTCCCTCTGGCCCTGCGCGAGGGATCGTCACCCGAAGGCCGAGACGGCAAAGCCGGCTCGGGAAGCGGCGGGACGCCGCGACGAGAGCCCGGCCGGCCGCAGGCCGGCGCGCCCGGATCCTGCAGCTGCCGGAGGCGCTACGCGCATCATCTGGCTAGTGGCGCTATGCGCTTGGAGCTACGGGCCTTTGTCGGCCAGCCAGAGACTCACGTCCTGGATCGAGCGCATGGCTGCGAAAAGAGAACGTCAATCCAGACGGCTGACGCGGCGGCCCTCGCTGCGCGCTTCGATAAAGGCGCCTGCGATCTTCATCATGAATGCCTTGCTGAAACGACCGAGGGGCTTACCGTCGGATTCGATGTACCAGGAGCGTTCGGCAATATCGTAGTTGTATTCGTCAACCACGATCCAGCAGCGTTTGAGATCGGTCAGACCGGCGCGGCGGCACTCGATAGCGGAGACTTCCAAACCGACCCGATCGCTGGTCGGTGGCTGGGTGTTATCGCCAGGAGCGCGAGATGGGTCAGGCCATCTCTTGCGCCGCGGATAGTGATGACCACGCAGGTCGGCCGGCTCTTGCGGCCTTCCGTTTCGCCGCGCTCGTGTTGCCATGCCCAAAGATACGGGTAGGAGATCACCTGACCAGGCAGAAATCTACCGCTCATCATCGTATCCTTCCCCGCGCGCCAATCGATCGATCTCGGCGGCGAAGAGTTCCGTGTGTTCCTCCGGCATCTCGGAGACATGGTATGCGCGGCGGGGATCGCCGCCGATGCGCATCCGTTCGTAGTGCTCGTAGCTCATCAGCACGAACCGGGGTTTCCGGTGCTTGGTGAGAATAACGGGTTCGCGGCTGGCAACGTCGGTGACGTCGCCAACCTGCTTGTTGAGATCTCCGGTCGTGAACTGGCGCATGGCTGGCCTCCTTATCGATCTCCATATTATCTGGATTTTCTGGATTTGCAAGAAAACGGCGCTCACGCGCCGCCTTCCGCGAACCGCCAGACGGGGATGCCTAGCCGACGCGCCTTGTCGGCAAGGTTCTCGGTAATGCCGGAGCCGGGAAAGACGATCAGGCCGTAAGGCACCACCGAGAGAAGCTGGTCGTTGCGGCGGAACGGAGCCGCCTTGGCGTGCCGGGTCCAATCCGGCTTGAAGGCGATCTGGGTGACCTTGCGGTTCTCGGCCCAGCAGGCGGCAATACGCTCAGCGCCGCGCGGGCTGCCGCCGTGGAGCAGAACCATGTCGGGATGCTTGTCGCGGGCCATGTCGAGCGCCTCCCAGATCCGGTCGTGATCGTTGCAGTCGAGGCCGCCGGCGAAGGCGATCTTGGTGCCGGCCGGGACGAGCACCTCGGTTTCGGCGTGGCGGCGGGCGGCGAGGAAATCTCTGGAGTCGATCACCGCCGCTGTCATCGCCTGGTGGCTGACCTTGGAGCCGGTGCGCGGCCGCCATGCCGATCCGGTCTGCGCCTCGTATAGGTCGGCGGTCTCATCGCGCATGATTTCGAGCACATTGCGGCGCTCGATATAGCTGATGCCTTCCGCGGTCAGCCGCTCCAGCTCGACGGACTTTACCTCCGATCCGTCCTGCTCCTGCTGACTCGAGCGCTGCGCCTCCTCATTGCGGTCGAGGCTGCGGGCGACGCGCTCGGCGGCACGATGGAAGACGTTTGCGAAGGACCAGAGCAGGTCGTCGAGATCGGGTTCGAGCCTGGTGTCGCCAAGCATGCCGGCGAAGGTCTCGACGATCCCGGCGAGGCCGGCCCGGATCACTTCGTCGTCGGGAAGTGGCCGAGGATCAGGTTCGTCCTGATGCGGGCGATGGCCGTACATCTGCAGTTCGAGGATGACGCGGTCGGTCGGCGAGGAGGCGTGGTAGGGCTCGTAGGCGTCGTCGAGAGGAAGCTCGTAGGTCATGGCGTGTCTCCGTCGGTTATGGCCGCGCCTATCGCGGCCTGACAGCGCATCCCGGCCGCGCGCCGGGCGCGGCCGCACCGAAGGCCGGAGCGCGAGCGGAGGACGGCGCAGCCGTTGCGGCCGTGACCGGGGGTGGCAGGGGTCGCCTCTCAGGCAGGCCGCGGGCGCGGCTTCTCCGGTGGACCGCCGCCATGTCTGCAGGCTGTCCGGCGACGCCGCGCCGGCCCGCGTGCCGGCCCGACCCATTCATCCGGGCGGCAGGAAGAGACGGGCATCCTCCGGGACGAGCTGGTCACTGAGCCATGCTGTGAGATGGGCCGGGCCGAGATGACGCAGGTCGTCGTTGAAATCGCCGAGCTGCGGCCGCAACACCAGGGCGAGGATCCCGGCTTGGCCGGCTCGCTGGCTGAGACGCTCGATGCCGTGCCGGCCGGCGGCATCGGCATCGGCCGCGATATAGAGGCGACGGCAGCCAAGCGGGAAGGTCAGGCCGGCGAGGTGATTGGCCGAAGTGGCGGCGGCAACCGGCAGCGCCGGCATCACCACCTTAAGCGACGCCATCGTCTCGAACCCCTCGCCGGCGGCCATGACCGAGACGGGCGCACCGGGCTGGTGGCCAAGCCAGATGCCGTTGCCAAGGAGATTCCCCAGCGAACGGCGTGGATCCGCGAGTTGCGCCTTGCCCTGACCCGAAGGATCAAGCCAGGTGCGTTGTAGGCCGGTGATACGCCCGTCGAGGCTGGTGACAGCGGCAATGAGCGCAGGTAGGGTCTGCGTCTCGCCCGTCACGAGATCCCTGCAGTAGCAGCCGGGATGGAAGCGCACGGCACGCTCATGCGCGGAAAGCAGGATGCCGCGGCCGGCGAGGTATCGTTCGGCCAACGTGCCGGCGATCGGCTGCGACATGGCGAACAGGCGACGCGCCGCGTCAGGCGAGCCGGGTGCCGCGGCAGGCTGGCGTTGCGCGCCAGGAGCGTGGGGCGGTGGCAGCGGCACGGAGAGGAAGCGACGCGCTTCATCCGCGACGTCACGGAAATCAACAAGACCGCAGCTTTCTCGGATGACATCGAGCAGATCGCCAAACTCAGACGTCGCCTCGTCGACCCACCTACCCGCCGGGCCTTTCGCGTTGGCTTTCAGCCGCACATGCATGGAACGGCCGCGCGTGTTGCGGACATCGCCGACCATCCAGTAATTGCCGGAGCGATGGCCGTTGGAGAGATATTCGCGGCACACCGCCTCGGCATGATCGCCAAGGCGGCGTGCCAGCTCTGAGGCCGAGCCGGTCATCATCCCCTCCCTTAAGCCGCCGAGGTGCGGTCGGTGACGCCAACCAGCGTATGGCGGTCGAGGAGCGCGGCGAGGATGGCAGACCCTTGCGCGGACGTCGGGATGAACAGCCGGAGCTTCCAGGAGATGATCTCGGAGATCAGCCCCAGCGCCTTCAGCCGCGGAACCATGGCGTCGGTGAAGCCGATCAATTCGACACGGTAGTCGTTCATGACGCGGCCGCGGCGCAGAATCAGGCCATCGGCGAGTTGCAGTCCGATCCGTCCGTCGACAAGCCCGGTCCAGGCATCTTCCGGCGCGAGCTTGGGTACATCGTCGAGCCCCAGATTGCGGAACATGGTGGCGACAAGCGTCGGGGCGATGTGACGCCCGATGATGCGTTCGCCGGCATCGGTCTGGATCCGATAGACCTGACAATCATGGTCTGGCAACCGCCGCCAGATCGGCAACAGCAGACCCGTCACGATGTGGAAAGTGCTGGTGGTGAACTCCGGGACGGCGTCGATTTCTGCCTGCCAAAGCTCGCGGAACAGGTTTCGGTCGGTCGGCTGCCAGTGGGTTTCGGCAAGGGCGTCGAGACCGAAGCGCAGCTCGTCGGTCGGCCGCAGCAGCCGCACGCGGTGTTCTATCGTGCCGTCGTCGAGCATCAAGCTCGCCGTCGGCAGCCGGATCGCCGCACGGCTGGACCGGGCGTTCACCAGCAGAACCGATTGGGGCTCCGCCCGGACGATGGCCAGCGCGTCGACCAGGCCGAGCGGCCGGATACGGTCCTTGCGCGCGACGGTCAGCACATGCGACTGCGCGCCCGAGACTGGGTGCGCGTAGACGGTGCGGCGACCGGTGACGACGATGCTCTCCGCCGTGATGGTCTCCAGGCCCTTGTCGTAGTTGCCGGCGGCGATGGCGCCTTCTATTCTTCCCGCCATCAGCTGCTCGAACACCTCGAACAGCAGATTCTGGGTTTCGATGCGCAGCGCGAGCAGGCGGTTGAGCCAGGTCGTGATCGGCGGCAGTTCATCGCGCAGGCCGCCCTCCTCGGTGGTCAGCGACAGCCCAGTTACCGCTTCGAAGGTCGTGAGTGAGCAGCCCTCGATCTTGCCCTGGTGCAACAGCATATAGAACTGGCGGAGGGCCGCGCGGCCGTAGGGACTTTCCAGATTGTCTTCGGCACGAAACAGACCTGCCCCACCGGTCTGGCGCTGGCCGCGCGTGATCGCGCCGAGTGTGTCGAGCCGGCGTGCAATCGTCGACAGGAACCTTTTGCCGGCCTTTACATTGGCGGCCATGGGCCGGAACAAAGGTGGCTGCGCCTGATTGGTGCGGTGGGTCCGACCGAGCCCCTGGATGGCGTTATCGGCACGCCAGCCGGCCTCGAGCAGATAGTGTTTGCGCAGCCTCTGGTTCTTCACCCCAAGATCGGCATGATAGGAGCGGCCGGTGCCGCCGGCATCCGAAAAGATCAGAACGCTCCTGTCGTCATCCATAAAGCTTTGCGTCTCGGCGAGGTTGGCCGAGCCCGGGCGGTTTTCCACGGCCAGCCGGTCGATACCGTCGCCACCAGTCTTCCTCACGATGCGCCGCGAGCGGCCGGTCACCTCGGCAACGGTGTCGGTGCCGAAGTGATGGATGATCTGGTCAAGTGCACTGCCGACCGGTGGCAAAGTGGCGAGCCGCTCGATCATCTCGTCGCGCCGGCGAACAGCCTCCCGGCATTGAACCGGGTTGCCATCTTCGTCGTGGACAGGCCGCGAATAGACGTTGCCCTCCGCGTCCGAATATTCCTCGAACAATTGGGTGGGGAAGGAGTGCATCAAGTACCCGCCGACGTACTCGCGCGGCGTGACGTCGACATGCAGGTCCGACCATTCCTCGGTTGGGATCTCGGCAAGGCGTCGTTCCATCAGCGCCTCGCCGGTCGAAACGATCTGGATGACCGCAGCATGCCCGTCGACACGGTCCTGTTCGATCGCGCCGATCAGCGTCGGCGTCATCATCGAGGTGATCAAATGCGAGAAAAAACGTTGCTTGGTACTTTCAAAGGCTGAGCGCGCCGCCGATTTGGCGTTGCGGTTCAGCGTGCCGGACTCACTGGTGATGTTGGTCGCCTCGAGTGCGGCGGTCAGGTTGTTGTGGATGACCTGGAAGGCGTCCGCATAGGCGTTGTAGATGCGGATCTGCTCCTCGGACAGCTCGTGCTCGAGGAGGTCATATTCGACCCCGTCATAAGAAAGCGAACGCGCCGCATAGAGGCCGAGCGACTTGAGATCGCGGGCGAGCACTTCCATCGCCGCGACACCGCCGTCCTCGATCGCGGCGACGAATTCGGCGCGGTTGGCGAAGGGAAAATCCTCGCTGCCCCAAATGCCGAGACGCTGCGCATAGGCCAGGTTCTCGACGGCGGTCGCACCGGTCGCGGAGACGTAGACAACGCGGGCATCGGGCAGCGCGTGCTGCAGCCGCAGGCCCGCCCTGCCTTGTTGCGAGGGCGCGACGTCGCCACGCTCACTTTTGCCGCCAGCGGCGTTAGCCATGGCGTGGGCCTCGTCAAAGACGATGACGCCATCGAAAGATTTTTTCGCCCCCGACGGGTTTTCTCCAATCCCTGTCTGGCTTTCTTTAATCCCTGTCTGGCTTTCGGGCCTCCCCGCCAAGTTTCCTCTGTTCCCCGTCGGGCCTTCGTCCCTCCTCGCCTCTTGGCCGACCCAGTCGAGTATCTGGGCGATCCGGGATTTCTTGCCCTCCCGCTCTTGCGAGCGCAGGGTCGCGTAGGTCGTGAACAGGATGCCCTCGGCAAGGCGGATCGGCGTGCCCTGCCGATAGCGCGAGAGTGGCTGCACGAGAAGTTTTTCCTGGCCGAGTGCTGCCCAATCGCGCTGGGCGTCTTCCAGCAATTTGTCCGACTTGGAAATCCAGATCGCACGGCGGCGGCCCTGTAGCCAATTGTCGAGGATGATGCCGGCGACCTGCCGTCCCTTGCCGCAGCCGGTTCCGTCACCCAAAAACCATCCGCGGCGGAAGCGGACCGCGTTCTCAGCACCTTCTGGCGCGGCGGAGACGACATCGCAGGTCTCGTCAACAGTCCAGGCGCCGGTGAGATGGCCGCAATGGGCTTCGCCGGCATAGATGACGCTTTCGAGTTGGGCGTCTGACAGCAGGCCCTCGTCGATGATCGCATCAGGAAGAAGCGGCCGATAGGAAGACTTTGGCGGCGCGACGGCGGCCATTGCGGCCGACTGCACGAGCGACGTCGGATGCGGTTTCGCGCGGGGAATGTCAATCGACTGGAGCGCATAGGGTTCGTAGATCGTGTCGGTGAGCCGGCCGCCCTCCTCCGGCATCCAGTCGCGCAGCTCATAGGCGAGGGGGACAGCCGGCGTGCTGTTTGCCATGACCTGGCGGGCGGGCTTCGCCCGCGCAGTCGGGCGGACCGATTGGATGGCCTTCGGAGCAGCCGTTGAGGCACCGAGGGGTGCGGCTCTCGCTCCCGATTGGGCACCCATGTGCATGGCGGCATTGCGCACGATGCCGTTGGACAATGTACCGGTCGAGTTCGGAAAGCCGCCCGGTGTCCGGGGCGGAAGATCCGTGATCCAGGAGAGCAGCGTTTCGACATCCGTGGCCTTGCCCGGCGAGCCGGAGAAGCTGGTTGGGTCGTTAGCAGGAACTTTGTCGATGATGGTCAAGCGGGTCTCAGCCGTCGTCCCATGGCGGGCGTAGACACGGCCGTCGATCGCTGCGGTGAAGACGGTGGTGCCCTGCTGCTGCAACCGTTCGAAGGCCGGCCGCCATTTGGAGTTTTCGGGAGACAGCCCGGAGCCGGTGACGGCAACGAGGCGTCCGCCCGGAAGCAGGCGTGCGAATGCGGAAGAGAGGTGCCGCCATGCGGCATCGGCGACATGGCCGTCGACATATGCGCCGACGCTGAAGGGTGGATTCATCAGCACGACGGACGGCTCCATGGCCGCGTCGAGATAATCGTCGATATGGGCGGCGTCGTGCCGCGAGACGGGAACGCGCGGGAACAGAAGGCCGAGGAGATCGGCGCGTGTCGCTGAAAGCTCGTTGAGAGCGATCGAGGCGCGCGCCATCTCGGCATGGACGGCGAGCAGACCGGTGCCGGCCGAGGGTTCGAGAACGAGGTCGCAAGATGAGATCGCCGCGGCGTGCGCCGTGACGAAGGCCAGCGGCAAGGGCGTGGAGAGCTGCTGCATGGCCTGGCTCTCGTCGGACCGTCGCGTATGAGTGGGAAGAAATTCGGCGATGCGCTTCATCATCGCCAGCGTCGCCTGCGGCGTGGTGGACCGGGACAGGATCGCTGCTCCGAACCGGCGCAGAAACAGCACCTGGGCGGTTTCGAGCGCCTCATAGGCGTCTTTCCAGACCCAGAACCCTTGCGCATCGCTGCCGCCAAAACTTGTCGTCATGGTGGTGCGCAGTTCCGCAGTGGTGACAGACTTGCCCTGCTCGAGGAAAGGCAGAAGCCGCATTGCCGCCTGATAGATCGCCTGGGCGTTGTTGATGGGGACGTGCCTCGGCGCGTCGAGGGGAGCGGCAGCTGTGGTCGAAACGATGTTCATGGAGATGTCCTTCGCGAGAGGGGAGAGGCGCCCGCGCCGACACTCTCTGCGCGCCAGCCGGGCCGCATTCCTCCCGGCTCCCCTCTGCCTCTGGCGCCGATGCACCAAATGGGTTGCGCTCTGCGCAAAGCCATGACTTGAATGCGCGCACAGGGATGCGGCGGCGACCTGGAGCGGCGGAGGTGATGCGACGGTTCAGAATTGGCAGTGAGGTTTACGAGGGGGCAGCGCCTGACCTGCAGGCGGCGTTGGCGAGCGCCTATGCCCGCACCGAGCGTCCGCTGTGCCTGTGCCGCGAGCCAGGCTGCCCGATGTATATCGCCCGCATCGGCGACCTTCACCTGATCAAGCGCATGCCGCTGAGCGGCGGCGGACATGATCCATCCTGTGATTCCTATGAATCACCTTACGAACTGTCCGGTCTGGGCGCCTTGATGGGCAGCGCCATACAGCTCGATCCGCAAAGCGGCATGGCGGCCCTCAAATTGGACTTCAGCCTGTCCAAGACGGGGAGCCGGGCAGCGTCCGTGCCTGCGGGGCAAAGTTCCGCCAGCGTAACCGCCGATCCCAGGCGGATGTCGCTGCGTGGCCTGCTTCATTATCTCTGGCACGAGGCCGAACTGACGGTCTGGACATCCCGATGGGCCGGCAAGCGACATTGGTGGAATGTCCGCTGGCATCTGCTCGAGGCTGCCGGGCAAATGACGGTGAGGGGCGGACCGCTCGCGGATATTCTGTTCGTGCCCGAGCCGTTTCGCGCCGAGAACAAGGAAGCCATCGAACAGCGTCGCAACGCGGTTCTCGGCACGGCGCTCCCGGCGAAATCCGGTCCCCGAAAGTTGCTCGTCCTGGTCGGCGAGGTGAAGGAGATCGTGCCCGCCCGCTCCGGTCAGAAACTCGTCATCAGGCATTTGCCCGGTTTTCCCTTCATGATCGAAGATGCATTGCATCGCCGCTTGCAGGTGCGATTTGAGAAAGAATTGTCGTTGTGGGCAGCGGATTCCAGCTCGCATCTCATGACGATCGCGACGTTCGGACTGAACCCGGCCGGCCTCGCCATTGTCGAGGAGGTCGCGTTGATGGTGGTGTCCGAAAACTGGATTCCCTACGAGACGGTCCCGGAGAAAAGGCTCGTCGATGGGCTCGCCCGCGTTCGTGAGAAGAGCGTGAAGGGATTGCGCTTTGACCTGCAACCCGACCAGCCGATAGCCAACGCATTGCTTCAGAACAGGGACGAGCCGATAGCGCTCTTTGTCGTTCCGGCCGGTGCGGACGAAGCGTTCGAGGCGTCGCTCGACGAAATGATCGCCACGCGTCCGGAGATCGGCTCCTGGGTGTGGCGTGTCGGCGAAGGCGATATGCCGCCGCTACCGCTCTGAGCGTCGGCGGAATTTCCGTCGATGCTTCAGTATGCCTTAGGGCTTGTTGAGATTCATTTGGAGTTGATGACGGCAGCAGCGAGATGAATGATGGCATTGAAGCTCTGGTCGGTTTTGTCGGCGCGCATGGCGACGCGTTTGAACTCTTTGAGTTTGCAGAAGAAATTCTCGATCAGATGACGCCATTTGTACATCTCGGCATCGAGCGGGATCGGCTTTGTTCGGCGCGGATGCTGGGAAATGACGATCTTGGCGCCACGCTCGTTCAGATCGGCGATGATGGTGTTGCTGTCGAAGGCCTTGTCGGCGATCAGAGCGCCGAAGGAGAGGCCTTGGATGAGCGGTTCGACACCGACCGTATCGAAGCGCTGGCCCGGCAGCAGGACAAAGCGCACGAGATTGCCAAGCGCGTCGGTAAGCGCCAAGATTTTGGTTGTCATACCGCCCTTGGAGCGACCTATGGCCTGGCTTTGAGTCCCCCTTTTGCGCCCTGGCCGTGTCGATGGACCTTGACGATGGTGGCGTCGACCATGGCGTATTCCATGTCCGGCTGGCCCGAGCAAGCCTCGAAAAGCCGAATGAAAACATCGGCTTTGACCCAACCTCGGTATCGCGTGAAAACGCTGTTCCACTTTCCGAAGAGGGCAGGCAGATCACGCCACGGACTGCCAGTCCGCACGATCCAAAGAACCGCTTCGACGAACAGGCGATTGTCCTGGCCGCTTCGCCCAGGATCCGCTGGCTTACCCAGACAATGCGGTTCCATCTTCGCCCACTGGGCGTCCGTCAGCACGAATCGTTCCATCCAAAGCTTGAATCACGATCAAGCCAGAATGGGAATCTGGATATCAACAGGCCCTAGGCCAGGCCCAGCTTTTTCTTGAGCTCGGCATTTTCCTTGCGCAGACGGTCGGCAAGCAGATTCTTGAGGCGCTTGTTTTCTTCTTCGAGTGCGACAAGATCGCGGAGATCACCACTTTCTGAAGAAGGTGCGGCAGCTCTTTTCCAATAATAGTAGGTCTGCTCGGATATGCCGGCCTGGCCGACCGCAATCTTGCTGGTCGCGCCGCCAGCGATCGATTTCTCGATCTGGTCAAGCTTCTGGGCGCGTTCCTTCTCGGAATATGTCTTGCGGGTGGTCTTGACTGCTAACGGAGATTCAGCGGCCTGGGGCGCTGGCTTCGCCCCGTTCCTGCGCGCCGGCTTTGCGAGCTCTGCCTTCGCTTTCTTTGCTCGCGGAATTTTCTTCTTGGATTCAGGCACTTCCACTTTGGCTGGCGCTACTGTCGTCTGAACAGTCTGAGCGTCCTGAAAATCGGCCATGATATGCTCCGCTTTTGGTTTATCCCCTCCTTCAGCATCAATGGCTCTTATACTGAAGTCAATGACCTCTGAATTTGGCAACTGAGCACCGTCAGCCGGCTGCGTCATTTCCGTGACAATTTTGGACAGGTCGAGACCACCCCAGATCGAATGGCTTGACTTTTGCTTGCCGTGCTTCTGTTTCACTTCCACAACAAATGGCCGGATCTGGCGCTTCATAGTCTGTTCCTTGATGTGAGGACGACTTGCAAGCCAAGTCGCTGTTCGTTTTTGCGAGTATCCGACGCGAAGGTATCTGTCGCTCTCGCCGTGCTTTATCGGAGAAGCGACGCAACGAGCAAGCGATGTGTCATGGGCCTTAGGCGACCGGCTCAATCAGCGGGGGCAAACATGCCTACTGAGAGGTGGATCTTCAGAGCTGCATCCATACACGCGATGCTCAGGCGTCTAGCCAGCGGCGCGCGATGACTGTGCACAATCCGGCTGGAGCGATTGCAATCCAAATTTTCTTGGGAACTAATCTTCTCATGGCGGCGGATGAGCTGGACGCGCTTGTTTTCGGGATGGCAGTCGAAAGCGTTCGTGCGCTTACTGTACCTTTCACGGAAAAAGTCTCAGAAATCGCCAACCGAAGCCACGGTGTACTGCTTTTCAATTTGCGAATCGATGGCGACATGGAACTTCAGCGGGTCGCCGCCATCCGCTATCCTAGCGATCAGACAGGCGTTCTGGTGCTGGACAAGCAAGGCTTGTTGACCAGCCATTGCATGGTCAATGGCACTTTCTCCAGCTTTATCGCTCCCTTGGAGGACTGGAACACCCTTCCGCTACCGATGCAGGCCAAGACGAGTATCGCCGGCCCGGCCTGCCTGTTCATCGGCGCTTTACGCAATGCCGGGTACCTCCCGCATGGTAGGCACTGACCTGAAGTTTTGCTGAGGGCCCGATGCTTATATCCTCCTGGCAGTTGGCCATACGGACTCGCATGTTGGATACCGGGATGCAGGCTGGTGTTGCGGATAGAGGTCCGACCCTGGAGCGTGGCTTTCTTGACCACGAAGACCTCGTCGATGTTTGGCTCAACAGCTTGAGGATGCGCCGTACGCGGGTGCATCCACTGAGCCAAGGTCAGTCACCGTGAGGAGACGTTTCGCCGCCGAGGCGCGGTTCTTATAGGTGCCCATCGTCGCCTTCCTTCGTCAGCTCTGACGCAATCGCACTTTGGACAGGAACTCGTCGATCTCGAGATCCGACAGATCATCGAGCAGCTTGAAGACAGCATCATGCCTTCCGGCGTTAATGAGCGTGCGTTTGCCGCGATCTTCGGCCCACCGGCTCCGGCGGGGTCGCTCCCGGCCGACAGGCGGTTGACTTGGCTTTGGCGGCTGTTGCGGGATGTCATGCGGCGTGGGATTGGGACGGATTCTGACGACCGACGCCAGTGATGGCGCGGACGGCCGCCGCGAGCGCCGGAATGTCCTCGAGCATGCTGAGTGCGACGAAGTGGTTGGCCCCGCCGGTATAGTCCTTGCGCCCCGTGCAGGTCCTGATCAGGATGCCGTGACCTGAGGACAGCCCGAACTGGCCGACCTGAATGTAGGCGCGGTCATGGTGCAGGGTAATTTCACCGGAAACGGCTATGCCCGCCTTGTTTGAGCGCAGGTCTAAGCTTCCCTGCGGCAGGGCAAGTTCGACGGCGAGTTTCTTCAGCCGTGAACGGGCTGTCGCGTGGAAATGTCTCTTCTGCTGCTCGTCGTACGAACAGCTTCTTTTCCAGTCGAACATGCGGATCTCCATGAAACGAAAGCGTCCGGGATCGCCATGGCGATCCCGGACTTGAGAGTGAGTTGGAAATGAATGAGTCCGGTGGAGGTGCCGGACCCGTGCCGAGCGGGAGGCCGATTATTCGGCGGCCTGGAGGTGATCTGCTTCGTCGCCGTCGATGGTCACCGGCTCATCGGAGGACGGATCCGCATCGTCGGCGAGGAAGGCCGGCAGCTCGGCGGCATCGCCGTCGATAGCCGCCTCGTCCGACCTGTCGCCGGCGACCGCGTCGCCAGCATCGGTAGCCACTTCATCAATCTCAAGGCGCAGCGGCTCGGGCAGCCAGTTCGATCTTTCGAGAAGACGGGCGGCCTCACGCGCCATGCTGTCCTTCTTCATGTGGTCGATCAGCTGCGCGGAGTCTGCGCCACGAGCTTCGCGGACAGCCTGTAGAATCCGCGCCTTGGTGAGCCGCCCGAGGAACTCAACGGTAGGCGTCCAGCCGGCGTCGACCATGTCAAACTGGAGCGAACGTCCAAGCAGGTCTGCATGCTCGAGCGCCTTCGCTCGCCTGTTCCAGGGTTCGACCACCGCATTGAGGGTCAGCGAGACGCAGTGCGCGAACAGCGCCTTGCGGCTTGCTTCGTCGAGGCCGAGCAGGAAGTCCCATAGGCCTTCCGCTTCATCGGGCAGATCGCGGTCCCAGGCTTCGTGCCGCTCGGCGATCTCCTTGGCCCAGGATGTCTCGGCAAGACCATCGACCTGGCTGAAGCTGCCGCTCTTCAGGCTGATCTCCAGGCACGTGTCCGGCGCGAAGCGATAGAAGACCTGCAGGACGAAGGCATGGAGTGCGGCGACGATGGCGATGTCGACGTCACCGGCGAGCGCGTTGCGTAGCGCCAGGGTCCGCTGCGCGGTCAGGTCGAAAACGAGCCGATCGGGCAGCGGCTTGATGCAATCGTCCTCGCCGTCGTCGCCAGAGCCGTCACCCACCGGCTCGCCGTTGACGACAACACCTTCGCCATCGTCGCCACTGGATCGGGTTTGGCCCTCGGCGCCCCCTTCCTCGCCCTCCTCGACGTCGCCGGTCTCGGTCCGCGGCTCGTCCTCGGACCGCACGAAACCGGCGTCGACCTGGAGCTCGCCGTTCGCGGCAAGCGTAACGAACACACCGGCAATGTCCTTCTGGGCGGGATCGTAGCTTTGAGGACGATCATCGATCGCATCGAGCTCGGCGCCCAGCTGGTCGAGCTTCGCCTCGATTGCCTCGTCGGCATCCTCGGCCTTGGCATAGTCCGCATCCAGCTTGTCGTATTCGGCCTTCAGCGCGTCGTAGCGTTCGATCTCCTCGGCGCTCAGCTCCTGCGCCTCGGCGTAGATGCGCCGCATGCCGGAGGCGTGGCCATAGGGAAAGCTGATCGCCGCCTCGACCCACTTCCAGCCTTCGGCGCGGATTGCCTCGGCATCCACCTTCAGCCTGTCGAAGACAAGCTGCTCGAGGAGTGCGGCATCCTGGAACCAGCCGCCGGAATCCTGCTCGAACAGGTCGCGCAGGATGACTCCGCCAGCTGCTTCATAGGCTTCGGCGCCGACATAGACGGCCCGGCGATCATCGGCCCGAACCGTCGTCTCCGTCAGCAGGCGCCTGATGTAATAGGGCTCCTGCGTGTGCGAGCTGGAAATCCGCTCCCAGACCTGCTCCTGGCGCGCGTGATCGTCCGAGATCGAAAACGCCATGATCTGCTCAAGACGGATTTCGTCGTTCTCGTAGAACTCGAGAAGCTTTGGCGATACCGATGCCAATCGCAGACGCTGTCTCACTATCGCCGGTGATACGAAAAAGCGGGCGCCAATCTCGTCCGGATCGAGGCCCTGATCGCTGAGCGTCTTGAAGGCCCGAAACTGGTCGAGCGGGTGCAGGTCAGCGCGCCGCAGGTTTTCAGCAAGAGAGTCCTCCTCGGCCGAGGTCTCCTGCCCGCGGTTGACGATGCAGGGGATTGGCTCGTTCTTGGCCAGGCGCTTTTGCTTGATGAGGATGCCGAGCGCCAGATAACGCCGCCCGCCGGCGGGCACCTCGAACGTGCCGGTCTCCTCGCCCTCGCCGTCGAGCATGGGCCGGACGTTCAGGCTCTGGATCAGCTTTCGCCGTCCGATGTCTTCGGCCAACTGCTCGATTGACACGCCGTCCTTGATGCGCCGAACATTTTTCTGCGACAGCATTAGCTTGTCATAGGGAATATTCTCCGCGGCGTTCATCGCGATCTTCTGAATGGCGTTCTTTGCCATGGTCAGGTTCTCCATGACGGACGGTCCGGGGCCTCTCCCCGAACCTCCAAGCCCGTCAGAACCCTCCCCTCCCCCTCTGCCTCCAGGCCTCACGCCGACCCGGCCGCCTGCCGCAAACCTTCGCTGGACTGCGGACGGCAGAGTGACTATATATCTTCCATGAACGTGGAAGGATTATTGTCATGCCGGGGTTTAGTACCGAAGTGCTCACCGCCAATGAAGCGGCGGCGGTAACGCAGGTGCCGCTTAAGCAGGTGCATCGCATCATCGATGCCGGATTGCTACGCGGCCGTGTCGAGACACGCCGCGGCAGCCGTGTCATCATCGGAGCGGGTCTCGTCGGCCTACGCCTCGCCTGGCTGACGGCGGAGACGCTGACGCCGGCCGCGCGGCGGCGGATCGTCGAGCACGCCATTGCCGATGATGCTGCGCCCGTGGTCGCGGACGATCCGCTTAAGGTCGACCTGAAGCCGATCACCGCCGGGGTAAGGACCGGCCTCGGCCGGCTGAGGAAAGCCAAGGCCATGGTGGCGCGCGATCCAGCGGTACTTAGCGGTCAGCCGGCCTTTGTGGGAACACGCGTGCTTGTTCATGACGTTGCCGACATGCTCGCCAATGGCGATACTCCCGAGACGATCCGTGCCGCCTATCCGCAACTGACTCTCGACCGGATCAGGCTCGCGGCCGACTATGCGCTCGCCTATCCGCGGCGTGGCCGTCCGCCGGTCAAGCCGGCGTGGCGCAGCACGGCGGCGAAATCGAAACGCACAATCCGTCTCGACGATCTGCCGGCCGTTTCGTGAAATTCCTGATCGACGAATGCCTGAGCCCAGAGCTTGCGAAACTGGCGCGCGAACGGGGTTTTCCAGAGTCGAGCCATGTGCGCTGGCTGGGCCTCGCCGGCGCCAAGGACCATATGGTGACCCGGCGCGCGGTCGATGACGGCTATGTGCTCGTCACGCACAACACGACCGACTTTCGCGGCCTCTATCGCCGCGAGGAGCTGCATGTCGGGCTGGTCGCCTTCAACACCGCCCCTGGCCTGATGAGCCTCGATCTCCAGCACAGGCTCTTTCATCTCGCCCTTTCGGAGCTCGGTGGCGAGGAGGCATGG